>JAICXU010000049.1 GCA_025934595.1 Polyangiaceae bacterium
CGGCGTGCGGCGCCGCTGCCACCGGCGGGGACGTCGCCGCCGTCATCGTGGGCGCTTCCGGTGTCGCTATCGCGGCGGATGCCGGCGGCAACGTGACGGGAGCCGGCGCGGAGGATGGCGAGGCGCTGACGACGGCGGCTGCGGAGTCGGCCGTCGCGGTCTTCGTCGAATCCGCATCGTGGGATCCGTGACCGAAAAACATCGCGAAGAACACGAGGAGCCCGAGCCCCGCGCCGCCGGCGATCGCATAGACGAGCGGGCTCGATTTTTTGGGCGGCCCCGCGACCGCGTCTTTCGCTTTCGCCGCCGAATCGTTCGGACGCGACGACGGCTCCATCGTCGTGATGACGCCGTCGCCTTTCGCGCGCGCGGGAGCCTTCGGCGGTGTCGCGGCGAGATTTTTCCCCGTGACGCGTTCGGTGTCCGCATCCCAGAGCGACGTGCGCTGACCGGCGAACGGCGCGAGCATCATCCCGAGCTCGCGCGCCGTTTGCGGACGCTTGTCGCGGTCCTTCGACAGGCACTGCATGATGATCTCGGCCAGATCGCTCGGTACGTGAGGCGCGGCTTCGCTCAGCGGGATCGGAGGCTCCGACACGATCGACACGAGCATGCCCGCCACCGAATCGGCCTGAAACGGCAGGTATCCGCTGAGGAGCTGATAGAGGATCGCGCCGAGCGAATAGATGTCGCTGCGTGCGTCGACGTGCTTGGCCGATCGCGCTTGCTCCGGCGACATGTACGCCGGCGATCCCATGACCGTGGTCGATTGCGTCGCCGTGACTCCCGAGATGTCGCCCTGGAGCTTGGAGATTCCGAAGTCGAGCACCTTCAAGAGCGGCGAGCCGTCGGGCCGCTTCGTGAGAAACAAATTTTGCGGCTTCAGATCGCGATGCACGATGCCTTGCGCGTGCGCTTCCGCCATCGCCGAGCAGGCTTGCGACAGAAAAAGAGTGGCGTCGCCGACGGTGAAGGGCCCCTGCTTGTTCAGGATGTCTTCGAGATCGTTGCCCTCGAGAAACTCCATGACGATGTACGGTGCGCCGCCGGGCAATCGTCCGAAGTCCATGACGCGCGCGACGTGCTCGCCGCGAAGCCGTCCTGCCGCTTGGGCCTCACGGAGAAAGCGGTCCGCGGCCGCCTGATTCGGGAGCGCCGTGGGCAGCATGAATTTCAGCGCGACGAGCTGCTGCAAATCCACGTGGCGCGCGGCGACGACGACGCCCATCGCGCCCGAGCCCAGGACGCGCTCGACTTTGTATTTGTCCGCGAGTGTCTCGCCGACTCGGACAGGAGAATCCACGCTAGCTCTAGAGTAGCGCGATTCGCGATCTCCGGCGGGCTTTTACGACGGCGCGCGACTGGATTCTTACGCTTACTGGTTTTTATAAACGAGCGCGAATCCGCCGAGGCACATCTCGTCGAGGGTGGTTTCGCCGAGGCGGACGTCGACGGGCTGCGCCATTTGGCGCTCGTGGAGCGACTCCGCGAGCAGCGGATTGTCGAGGGTGTTGTCGTACGTGCACTTGATGCGGAGCTTGTCGCCCGGCCCGATGCGCGGCAGGTGCTCGATCGTCCCATCGTATTGGTACGCGTAAAAACGCTGCCAATTGAAGTTCCAAGCCGGCACGTTGAGGAGGCACTCGTCTTTTTGCGCGCCCGGTGTGGTCGCGAGGAAATCCGCCGTGTGCTCGATAGTGATTTGCTGCTCGGTGCCGACGTAGTGCACGTGCGACGCGACGCTGTAGAGATAGAGATCGGGCAAAGGCACGCCACCGCCCACCGACGAAGGAACGTCGAACTCCATCTCCTCGGTGTGACCCTTCGAGTTCGCCGGGATCATGAACTCGGGACCGCTCGGCGGATCGTCGGGACCCGGCAAGAGGCCGGCTTTGAATCCGCCGACATCGCTGAGGGGTTGATCGAAGTTTCCGATCAGCTCGGGAAGGAGCGTGTAGGCGGGCGGCGCATCGAGGTAGCGAATTTGAAACGTCGTCTGATCGCTGGTGTTCGTGACCGTGGCGTGCGGGTGATAGTGCACCTGCATGATGAACAGCGTTCCCGGCGAGATCGCCATGCCGACGTCGCTCGGAAAATCTTGCGGAACGGCGCCCGGTGCCCACGCCGCCATGAGGCTCGGCGAGGAAATGCCCGGACCGCCAAAGCAGTCGTATTGATTCGAGCCGTCGGTCGCGAGCGCGAGGCTCTCCCGATTCGGATCCGCGAAAACGAGCGCGTGATGCACGATCTGCGGATTGCCCGCGATCACGAACGAGCCATTCATGTACGTGGTCTTCGTGATCTTCGGATCGAGAATGAAGCAACGGAATTGATCCGTCGATGCCGTGAGATTGTACGAGGTATCTGGCGTGAGCGACTGTGAGAGGTTCGCGAGCGCGCCCGCTTTCGTGGGCGGCGGACCTTTCGGAGCGTCGCTCGGATTGCCTTCGGGCGCGCCGGCCGCTTGCCACGCGCTGATCGTATCGATGTCCTTCTGCGCGAGGCGCAGATCATCTTGGAAGCCGTGCGTAGGCGTGCAGTCGGGAGCCGAGTACGCGCCCCACGGCGGCATCTCGCGTGTCGTCGTGGCCGTGACCATCTCGCTCGCCGCGCTCTTCGCGTCGGCGTACGTCATGAGCGCGAACGGCGCGATGCCTCCCGTCACGTGACAACCCTGACAATTTTTCTGCAGGATCGGCTCGACGTCTTTGTGGAACGTGATCGCGGCGGAGGTGCCGGTCGATTCGTAATTCGGAGACGCCACGCTACCGGTGGAACAGCCCGCCAAATTTCCGGCGAACGCGAATGCGGCGACGCCGGCTGCTGCGAGAGCGCGCAAACCTGTCGCGCGTACAGAGTTGGCTGCGAATCGAAGGCGCATGGTTCCTCTCGGTCACCGTAGCTGACGAGCGCAGCGTGACAACGGAACGAATTTTCGTCCAGGCTAAATGTGAGGATTTCCTCACAACCACAATGTGTGCCCAAAAAGAGCTGGGAACGCGCGCCGGCGCGTTCGCGTAGAATCCGCGTGGCCATGCGCAGGATCTTGCTCTTCTGGGCCTCGATTCCGATCGCCGTCGGCATTGCGTGCAGCGGATCCGACGACGTATCGGTCGGCGACGACACGAGCGGCGACGGCGGAGGGGACGACGCGACGTCCAGGCAAGACGCGCGCGGCTCGGATGCATCCGCCGATTCAGGGCCCACGGTCACGTACGGCGACATCACCGACGCGAAGAGCTGGTCGTACTTCGACTTGGGATCGCTTTATCCGAAGTTGGATGGAGCGCCCTCGAATTTGCCGAGCGGATTTTTGGGCGCCGTCTTCGACGGTCACTTCGTCTATTACGTGCCGACCGGAAACAAGACCTCGGTCGTCGGGATCGGATCGAGCAACGCGTACGACATCGTTCGCTTCGACACGACCGCGCCATTCGATGCGCCGACGTCGTTCGAGAAGTCGAGCGTCGCGAGCCGCGGTGCGAACGCAGCGTTCATCGGTGGAACGTTCGCCGACGGCTTCGTTTACTTCGCGCCCTATCAGTCGAATCCATTTCTCCGGTTCGACACGACGCGCCCGTTCACGGATGGAGGCGGGCTCGAATCGATCGGTTCGGCGCCGGTCGCGGCGTTCGGCGCCGCTTACGGATCGCACGCGATCTTTTATGCGCCGCTCACCGGTCAAGAAATGCAGCGCTTCGACACGAACGACGGCGGCTTCGCGTCGTTCTTCGCCACGGGCGTCGACGCCGGCGCGCCGGCCTATCAAGGCGTGGCTTTCGACGGAAAATATGCGTATTTCGCGCCGGCCACCGGCGGCGCCCTATCCACCGACGTCAGCACGATCGTGCGCGTCGACACGACCTCCGATTTCACGAACGCCGCGTCGTGGAGCACGTTCGATACCCACAACGCCGACGCGACATCGGGAAACTTCGCCGGCACGGTGTTCGACGGACGCTACGTCTACTTCGTTCCGACGGCGACGAACGCCGGCACGCCCGTGGACGCTCGCTTCGTGCGTTACGACACGACGAGCGCGTTCACGGACAAGTCGTCGTGGAGCGTCTTCGCGCCCATGAACGACGCGTCGTCGACCGGCTATCACACGGCAGGCTTCGACGGTCGCTACGTCTACTACTTGCCGCTCGTCGCGAGCGGCACGTCGCTCCTCCTTCGTTACGACACGACGGCAAGCTTCGGCGATGCGGGCTCATGGACGTATTTCGCGCTCGACTCGTTCCGACCCGACGCGACCGGCTTCGAGGGGATGACGTTCGACGGCTCGTTCATGTATTTCGTGCCGCGCTACGGACACGTGGCGGCGCGATTCTCCGCGCGAAGCCCGGCAGCACTGCCTCCGGGCTTCCACGGATCGTTTCTCTGATTTTTTCGGTCAGCCGAGGTCTTTCAAAAATCCGAGACGCTGCGCGACGTGCGCGTCGCCGTCGAGGCGAAGCTTGCCGCGTTGGTAGAGCGATTGCGCCGTCTCCGCGCCTTTCGCGAGCGCGCCGAGATCTTCGTCGGCGATGATGAGCGTCGCCACCGCATCTTTCGATTCGCCTTGTTTTACAGTGCCGTTTCCATTTTTGAGATCGACGACGAAACGCGCGTCGGGCTCGGTGACCTTGAACGCGATGACGGCGCCGACTTCTTTCACGAGGTTCGGATTCTTCCCGATCTTCGCGCCGAGCTTGTCGAAGAACGCCGGCGCGTTGACGGTTTTCGCGGCGGAGGGAGCCGCCGCTTTCGTCGCTCCGCCACCGGATGCGCGATGCTTCGCGACGGCTGCTTTCGCGGCTTCCGGGTCCATCGATTTCAAGAACGTGAGCTTCTGCGACGCCATCACGTTGCCCGAGATCTTGAGCTTGCCGCCGAAATACAATTTCTGCGCGTCGGCTTTGCCGCTCGTCATGTCGATGAAGTCACTGTTCTCCAATTCGAGCGTGCAGTCCGGCTTTTGCGTTTCGCCTTCGCCGACCGCGCCTTTTCCGTTCTTCAAATCGACCGTCCAGATGCTGTCCGGATTTTTCAATTTGAATTGGAAGACGTTTTGGATTTTTCCGGCGAGCTCGCCGTTTCGCGCGATGTGATCTGCGATCGCGGCAAACACGTCGCTCGCGGTGGCTTCTCCCGAATTCGCGGATGCCGCCGTGGCAGGAGCCGCGGAAGCGCCGCCACCTCCCGATCCAGACGAGCCGACGCGCGCTTGCATCGCGGCGATGACGTCGTTCGGGTCCACCTTCTTCAAGAACTCGAGCTTTTGCGACGCCATCACGTTGCCCGAGATCTTGAGCTTGCCGCCGAAATACAATTTCTGCGGGTCGGCTTTTCCCGTGCACATCGCGAGGAAATCCGCGTCGGATAATTCGAGCGTGCAATCGCCTTTGTCGCCGCCCGCCGTCACGCTGCCGCTGCCGTCTTTCAAGTTCACGGTCCACGTGCTGTCGGGGCTCGTGAGCTTGAAGAGGTAGACGGTTTGAATCTTCTTCACCGTGTCCGGATTTTTCGCGACGTACTTCGTGATGCCGCCGAAAATGTCCGCGCTGTTCGGCTCGGTGCTCGCGGCGCTCGCCGTGGCTGCTGCAGGAGCGGCTTTGGCCTTCGGCTTCGCGACCGGAATTTCTTTGTAGAGCTCGACGGCCGCGTTCGAGATGACGACCTTGTCGCGCTCTTTCACTTTGCAGCGGAAGACGATCTTCTGATCGCTCTCCTTCCACATCTCGGTGACCAGCGTCTCGCCGGGGAACACGCTCTCGGAGAAACGAACGCGGATGGATTTGAAGTAGCGGCCGTCGCCCTTCGAAAAATGCTTGAGGACGGCGCGCGACGCGTAACCGAACGTGCAGAGGCCATGCAAAATCGGCTTTTTGAAGCCGAATGCGCCGGCGAAATTCGGATCGACATGGAGCGGATTCCAGTCGCCGGAGAGGCGATAGAGGAGCGCTTGGTTGTCGCCGATTTTTTCGGTGACGGTGGCGTCCGGCGCGCGATCGGGCGGCGTGTTCACGTCGCCGGTGGGTCCGCGATCTCCGCCCCAGCCTCCGGCGCCGCGCACGAGCGTCGTGATTTCGTTGACGAGCAGAGGCTCGCCCGTTTCGTCGGAGCTCGTGATCTCGGTGACGACGATCGCGTTCTTGCCCTTGTCGAAGATGTCTTTGATTTTGGCTTTGTGCGTGAGCGTCGCGTGCGTGGGCAGCGGGCGCTTCAATTCCATGTACTGCTCGCCGTGGAGAATGCGGTCGAAGCCGTACTTCATGCCCGGCGCTTGCTTGCCTTCTTTCGCCATCTTGAAGACGACGTTCAGCGCGGGAATCACGCCGAAGCTCGGCAGCGGTTGGAAGCCGTCGCCGTGCATTTCGTACACGTAGCGAAGCTCGTTTTGATCGGTCGGATCTTGCGCCGCGCCGATGCCGAGCGCGTAGATCGCGAGGTCACGCTCGTCGTAGCTCGTCGTTTGCGTGGGCATCTCGAAGCCGAGCGCGGCGTCGACGTCGATGAGATCGTTGCCGCCTTTCGACGGTCCCGCCTGCACGTTCGACATGATCGGCTGCATCGAGGCGGCGATGTTCGCCGGGTGCGTCGATTTCTCGAAGCTCGTGATCTCGCTCCAGCTCGTCTGCACATTTTCCGGCGTGACCTTGCGACCGATGCGGAACGTTTTTCCTTCGGTGCGCTCCCAGCGCAGCTTCGAGTAGAAGCCGCCGCCGACTTCGAAGAGCGATCCGTTTTCTTCGCACGACTCGTGACAGAGATACGCGACGAGCGGTGACACCAGCTCGGGCTTGAGTGAATCCAAGATCTCTTTCGGGAGCACCGTCTCGGTCATGCGCGATCCGGCGATCGGCGCGATCGTGTTCACGCGCACGTTCTTCTTCGCGCCTTCGAGCGCGAGCGTCTGCGCCAAGCCGTGGAGGCCGAGCTTCGCCATCGCGTAGTTCGCTTGGCCGAAGTTGCCGTAGATGCCCGCGGCGGACGCGGTGAAGATCACGCGGCCGTAGCCCTGATCGCGAAGATGCGGCCACGCGGCGTGCGTGACGCGAAACGCGCCGAGGACGTGCACTCTATAAATGAGGTCCCAGTCCTCTTGCGTCATCTTGGGGAACGAGACGTCGCGCAAGATGCCTGCGTTGTTCACGACGATGTCGAGGCGCTTGAACGTATCGAGCGCGGTCTGCACGATCTTCGCGCCGTCCTCGACCGAGTCGTAGTTGGCCACCGCTTCGCCGCCCGCCGCTTTGATCTCTTCGACGACTTTGTCGGCCGCCGCGGAGCTCTTGCCGCCACCCGTATGTCCGCCGCCAAGATCGTTCACGACGACCTTCGCGCCGCGGCTTCCGAAGAGGAGCGCGTGCGAGCGGCCGAGCCCGTTTCCCGCGCCGGTTATGAGGACCACCTTGCCGTCGAACCTGAGATCTTGCGCCATGACGAATTCCCTCGTGTGCGGATGTTTCGTGTGCGAAATATCCCCGCCGGCGGCTCCGCGTCAAGCGACGAGACGCAGAAAAACGCTAGAATCATCCGAATGGGCCGGGCCGTTGCGAAGTTGACGCTCCTCTTCGCGTTTCCTGCGGTCGCGTACGCATGCGGCCTCGATGGCAATCTCATCTTGAAGAGCGCGGCCGAAGATGGCGGCGCGGGCAGCGGCGGTGATGCGGCGCTCGGCGGAGATTCCGGCGCGGCGGGCGACGGCGGCGGCGGCGGCGATTCGGGCGGCAGCGACGGCGGCGACGGCGGATCTTCTCTTCCGCCCACTCCGGTGTTTGCGGTCTCGGCCACAGCCCTTTATGAGCTCGACACCACGAACCTGACCTTGAAGAACCTCGGCAGCCTGTCGGGCTGCAACGATTTCATCATCGACATCGCTGTCACGACGAGCGGAAATCTCTACGCCATCACGCAGAACGGCGGCGACCGCGACGTCGCATCGCTCTCGATGACAGGCATTTGCTCCGGGCAACAAACGCTCGATAGCAGCCACGCGATCAGCATCGGCTATTCGGGAACCGCGCCCGCCAATTTGCTCGAGCTCGTCGACGACCAGAACGATCTCGAGCTGCTCGATCCCACGAACGGAGGCGACACGACTCTGAAATCGGGCGCGCTCCCCGGCAATGCGCTCACGGACATCGCGTGTGACCCCACCAAGTGTTGGTACATCGTCAATCACACGCATTGCACGCCGGACCCCGGCATCGGCGGAACGTGCCTTTTCGACATGGATCCGAACGGCAACGGCGGCGCGCAGTTCCGGCCGATCGCGTCCGATGGTCTCGGCGGCCTCGCCTACCAAGGCAAATCGCTCTACCTATTTTCGAGCCTGACTTCGAAGATCCACAAGATCGACCTCACGAACGACGCGACGATGATCACGGATGTCGTCACGACCGGCGATCCGGCACCGGCGTCGTGGGCCGGCGCGGGGTCGACGAGCTCGTATCCGTAGCGCCGTCCTCCTGAACCGCGCGGTTTCGTTGGCTTATTTACATCGTAAATAACGCCCTTTTGGCTATTTTTTTCGGGAAGAACGGGTTTCGCGGCGTCGTATCTGGAGGCATACGATGACCCCATCTCGACGTCTTCTGCGCTCGCTCTTTCAGGTGTTTTTCGTGGCCACGGCGAGCACGTCGCTCTTGCATTGCAGCGGCGTCGACGGCACCACGATGGCGCTTGGCCCCGGCGCGTCGGACAGCGCCTCCGACGCGGACGACGCCGGTCGGCGCGGGCGCGATTCGGGAACGGCCTCGCGCGATGCGAGCGCCTCCGGCGACGCGGGCTCGCGAGGCGGCGATTCCGGCACGACGCGCGATTCGGGAACGACGCCGGACGCGTCGACCGCTCCGCCGGCGCCGCTCATGTGGGCAATCGACATGACGACGCTCTACTCGTTCGATTCGGACACGGGCACGATCCATCGCGCGGCGAATTTCTCGGCGGGCTGCGGTTCCATGAACGACGTCGCGGTCGACGCCGACGGCAATCTCTTTGGCGCCGTCGATTACACGACCACCGACGCGGACGGCGGGGCCATCAGCTACTACACGCCGGCGCGCATCCACATCGACACGGCGACGAGCACCGCGACGTGCTCGTACGTCGATTCCGCCGTGCCGTCCGATCAGCCTTCGCTCGGCTTCCGCGCGAGCGGCGACATGCTCGGCGTGTCCTTCCTTTCATCGGCGTACGTCGCGAAAGTGAGCCCGACGACGGCGGCCACGCAACCCGACATGTTCTTGCTCGACGCGACGAACGCGACCGGCGACGACGTCGCCTGCTCGGCCTCGGGAACGTGTTGGGCGGCGATCGGATTCGGCGGTGCCGGGGCGGGTATCGTCTCGTTCTCGGACACGCTCACCGGCGCCGCATCGGCGGTGTCGACCTCCGCGATTTCCTGCTGGGGCCTCGGTTACGCGAAAAACGCGCTTTTTTGCTTCGAAGGCAACGGCGCCATTTCGCGCGTGGATCTCACGAGCGATCCGCCGACGCTCACGACGATGACGCTGCACATGGACGACGCATCCGCGCTGCCGACGTATTGGAGCGGTGCGGCTTCGCGACCGGACTGACGGATCGCGCACGCGGCCGCGGGCGCTGGTATCTTGCCGCGAGCATGTCCGTGCTCGACGACCTTCTCCTTTTTCTCCGCGAATCGCCGACGCCGTATCACGCCGTCGCGAGCGCAGCTTCGCGACTGCAGTCGGCCGGGTTTCAACCTCTCCGAGAGAGCGACTCCTGGTCGAAGATCGCTCCCGGAAAATATTTCGTCTCGCACGCGGATAGCGCGCTCGTCGCGTTCGTCGTTCCGGGCGGCGCGACGCTGTCGGGATTTCGCATCGTCGGCGCGCACACCGACAGCCCGAATCTGCGATTGAAGCCGAAGCCCGAGTACACCAAAGAAGGCTACGCGCAGCTCGGCATCGAGGTGTACGGCGGCGCGCTCGTGAACTCGTGGCTCGATCGCGATCTGTCTTTGGCGGGCCGCGTGCTCGTGCGCGAAGGATCGAGAGCAAGAGCGATGCTCGTGAAATTCGACGAGCCGCTCGCGCGCATTCCGCAGCTCGCCATTCATCTGGATCGCGACGTGAACGACAAGGGCCTCCACTTGAACAAGCAGGAGCATCTCGCGCCCGTCGTCGGGCTCGCGTCCGACGAGAACGATCTCCTCACGATGTGCGCGAATCGTCTCGGCGAAAAAAAGGATCGGATCGCCGAGCTCGATCTCATGCTCTACGATCTCGCCCCTCCTACGATTGCAGGGAAAAATAAGGAGTTTTTGTTCTCCGCGCGTCTCGACAATCTCGCGATGTCGCACGCCGCGATCGCATCGCTCACGGCCGTAGAGGCCGCGCCGAAGCTCGTTCCAATCGCAGCTCTCTTCGATCACGAAGAGGTCGGCAGTGAGTCGTTCACGGGC
>JAICXU010001074.1 GCA_025934595.1 Polyangiaceae bacterium
AGTGCTCAGCGTCCTCGAGAACATCGTGCTCGGCTCGGAGCCCGGCGCACTTCTCGGTCGCATCGATCTCGCTACCCCCGCTCGCCGCGCGCGCGAATTGCTCGCAGACCTCGGCTTCGCATTTCGTCTCGACACGAAGGTCGAGAAGCTCGGGATCGGCGATCGCCAGCGACTCGAAATCGCCCGCGTTTTGTACAAGAAAGCGCGGACGCTGATTTTGGACGAGCCCACCGCCGTCCTCACCGCGTACGAGGCGCACGCGCTCTACACGATGCTGCAAGCGCTTGCGCGAGAGGGTCACGCGGTCGTCGTCGTCACGCACAAGCTCGACGAGGTCGTCACCTACGCCGATCGCGTCACGGTCTTGCGCAAAGGCACGCGCGTCGAGACGCGGCAGTTGCCGCCACAGGGACAACGCGGTCCGGACGAGACGCATCGCATCGCCGCACAAGTCATGGGAGGCGACGCACCGATGGCGCTGCCGCCGCCGCCGGAAATCGCGGGAGGCGCCGCGCTCGTTTTGAAAGACGTGAAGCTCGGACGCGCGCTTCGGGGCGTGTCATTCGAGCTGCACGCGGGGGAGATCGTCGGCATCGCGGGCATCGAAGGCAACGGACAGCGTGAGCTCGTCCGCGTGATCGCGGGCCTCGAACGGCCGGACTCCGGGCTCGTGTGGCCGAAGCTCGAAAAGAAACAGCGGCGTGCTTCCGTGGTGTTCGAAGATCGTCATCGCGAGGGCCTCGTGCTCTCGGCGACGGTGCGCGACAACATCGTTCTCGGGGAGCTCGGCGCGTTCACGTCGATCGGCATCGTCGACGCGGCGAAAATGAACGCGGAGGTGAAGAAGCGCATCGACGGGTCGGGCCTCGTCCCTGCCGACCCCGAGCTGCCGGCGAGCGCGTTTTCAGGCGGAAATCAGCAGAAAATCGTCATGGCTCGTGCCATCGCGCGCGTCCAGGGCGACACGGGCGTGCTCGTCTTGTCGCATCCCACGCGCGGCGTCGATCTCGGCGGCGCGCGTGCCATCCACGAACGAATTTTGGAGTGCGCATCGCGCAAAATCGCGGTCCTCGTCTTGAGCTCCGATCTCGCCGAGCTTCGCGCGCTCGCGACGCGCATTTTGGTCATGAGCCGCGGCCGCATCGTGGCGGAGATGCCGCCGCGCGCGAGCGACATCGAGATCGGCGAAAAAATGATGGCCGACGCGCCCACGCTCCGGAGCCACGCGCCGTGATCACGAAAGCGCGCTCCGAAAACGGCATCGCCGTGCTCGCGGGTCTCGCCGCCGCGTGGATCGCGTTCGATCTCCTCGTCTGGAGCTACGGCGAGTCGCCGCGGGACCTCGTGCGACTGCTCGTCATGGGTACGTGGGGCACGAGCTATGGAATCGGGCAGGTGCTCTTCAAGAGCACGCCGATCCTATTTTCAGGCCTCGCCGTGCATCTCGCGCTTCGCGCCAATTTGTTCAACATCGGCGCGGAAGGGCAGATCACGATCGCGAGCTTGGCCGTCGGCATCGTCGCAGCGAAGCTCCCGCCGGCGCTCTCGCCCTTCTTCGCGATCCCCTTCGCGTTGCTCGTCGCGATGGCGGCGGGCGCGATCTGGGCCGCCGTTCCCGGAATTTTGCGCGCGTGGCTCGGCGTCCACGAGGTCATCACCACCATCATGCTCAATCGCATCGCCGACGGCA
>JAICXU010000829.1 GCA_025934595.1 Polyangiaceae bacterium
CGAATCTGGCTCAAAGTCGGCCGCACGTAAAGCTCCGTGCGCACATTTGCCACGCTCCTTCACGCGGAAATTGGCCCGCGCCCGAGCCGCGCCTTACCCTTGTACTTGCCGTGAAGAAGCCCCATTTCGTCGCCAACTCGTGGATCCGTGCGTGGGTCGGGTGCGTGCTCGTGGCGCTGTCGGGCTGCGCGCACAGCGAATCGGCCGAAGAAAAAGACATCGCGAAGATGCGCGACGAGATCACGCACATCCAGACCGAGCACGATTCACTCGACAAGCGGATCGACGCGCTCGAGCTTCACACCGGCGCGGCCGCGAGCGACGAGCCGAATCCGGAGGCGGCACCTCCACGGAATGGATCCGCGAGCAGCGATGCGCGAAGCGCACCCACGCCGAGCCTGCGCGTCGTGCGCATCGACTCCGGCGGAAATGCGGCCGACCCGGAGCCGAGCCCCGATCCGAATGCGACCGACGCGCGGCCGACCCTCCAAGTCTTCGGCACGTCGCCTCCGCGCGATACGCACGCTGGACGTCCCGCCGCATCCGAGGCGCGAGGATCCGATTCGCGCGGCCGTGACTCCGGCGCGAGCGCGTTCGATCCTGCCGCGAAGACCGCATACGACCACGCGCTCGCGCTCGTGAACGCGAAGAAATACGACGACGCGCTCGATGCGTTCGCCGCCTTCCTCGTGAAATGGCCGGACCATCCCAACGCGGACAACGCGACCTACTGGCGAGGCGAGTGCTACTTCGCGAAAGGCGATTACGCGCATGCCGCCGAGCAGCTCGAAGGCACCATCGCGCGGTTTCCGTACGGCAACAAAGTGCCGGACGCGCTCCTGAAGCTCGGCACGACGTACGAAAAATTGGGCGACGCCGATCGCGCGAAGAGCTCACGCGATCGCTTGCTCCGAGATTTTCCGCGCAGCGATGCTGCACGTCGCCTGAGCGGGGACGCGAAAAAGCCTGAAAAACAAGGTGCTCCATGAGATTTTGGAGATTGAGAACGACGCTGCTGTCGGTCACGTCGAGCGCATTCGCGATCGCGTTCTCGACGATCGCATTCGCGCAGGCGACCGTGCCCGCGCCGGATCAAGGCGGCGCCTCGACGCAAGCACCGGCCGGCGGCATGGCTCCCGCGCAAGGCGGAACGACGACCTCGACGACGACGGTTTTTCCCGTCTACCCCGGCGCGGTCGCACCGACGCCAGAGGGCCAAGTGGTCGGCGGCGGAAACACGGCGAGCACGTCGTCGTCGCATCCCGTCACGGGCGACCAAGAAGATCATTTCGATCTCGGCCAGAACAAAGGCGGCGGCGGCACTGCGCACGGCGACGAGACCGGTCCCGTTTTTCTCGGCGGCGGACGAAGCGGATCGCTTCGCGTGGGCGGCGGTGCCGTTCCGGGCACGTACATCGTCAAAAAAGGCGACACGCTCTGGGACATCTGCGACGGCTTTTTCCAAAATCCGTACGAGTGGCCGCGCGTGTGGTCGTACAACCCGCAGCTCCAGAACCCGCACTGGATTTATCCCGGCGACGAGATTCGTCTGAAGTCGCTCGGCATCTCGATCTCGCAATCCGCGAATGCGCCTCCGGAAGACGACAAGGGGCTCTCGTCGCTCGTCGATCGCCGCCGCCAAGTTCCGAACAACACGATCTTCCTCCGCGACCAAGGCTTCATCGACAACACGCAAGATCAGAACTGGGGCGAGATCATCGGCTCGCCGGTCGACAAGATGTTCTTGAGCGATTTCGATCCGATCTACTTGAAAATGGCCGGATCGCACGACGTGAAGCTCGGTCAAGAGCTCACGATCTTCCGGCCGGTGCGCCAAGTCCCCGGCGGCCAAGTGGTGCAGATTCAAGGCACCGTGCGCATCGATTCGTGGAACGCGAAAGACCGCATCGCGCGCGGGCAAATCATCGAGTCGCTCGATGTCATCGAGCGCGGCGCGCGCACCGGGCCGATCATGCGGAAGTTTTCGATCACGCCGCCTGCGCGCAACGAGAACGACGTCTCCGCGCACGTGCTCGCGAGCATCCACCAGCACGAGTTCTACGGACAGAACCAAGTCATCTTCATCGACAAGGGCGAGAAGGACGGCTTGAAGAGCGGCAACCGTCTCTTCATCATTCGCAAAGGCGACGCGTGGCGACAGAGCCTCGCGAGCGAGACCGACGCCACGCGCATCGCGCTCGAGAGCAACTCGCCCGCCGAGACCGAGCAAGTTCCGACTCCGCACAACACAGCCGCGCTACCGGAAGAGGTGGTCGGCGAGCTTCGCGTCGTCGACGTGCGCGACCACACGGCGACTTGCATCCTCACGCAATCGCGTCGCGAGATCGAGACCGGCGACGACGC
>JAICXU010000873.1 GCA_025934595.1 Polyangiaceae bacterium
CGGCCTTCATGCCGACTTGTCTAGTGCCCGCCGCCGGCGCTGCGCGTGCGTTCCTTCTGGGCTTCACGAATCTGACCGACCGCGGCGTTGATCTTCATACGCAAAAATCGCTCGCCGAGCTCGGGGCTCGCTTTGAGCGCGTTGCCGTCGACGCCGGTGTGATCGAAATCGTGTGAGTCGATGCGGAGCTCGGGCCTCACGCCGCTCGGCTTCACGCGCCAAAGCTCGGACGTGTCGCGGATGCCCGCGTGCTGACCGATGTCGGCGTCGCTCACGCCTTCGATGCGCAGAGCCTCCGCTTGTCCGTTCTTCGCGTAATAATCGTCGACGGCGACGACGCGCACGCCGGCGTCCTGCCATTCTTCGTTCAGCTTCTTCGCGACCTCGTCTTGGAACGGCAGGCTCGAACCGTGATCGCTCACGATGCAGATCATCGTGAATCCGGCGCGTTTCAGGCTTCGTGCTTCGGCCTCGAGCACCTCGGAAAATGCAGGACCTTGCAGGCTGATCGTGCCTGGAAAAAGCATGTGCTCGGACGGCGGATCGATCGAGCCCGCCGGAGAAAACGGAAGCACCGGGGCGACGAGCGTGTGTCCGAGCTCGCGCGCGATCTGATCGGCGGTGTAGTCGACGACGTAGTCGTGCTTGCCGAGCACCAGATGCGGGCCGCCTTGCTCGAACCCGCCGGTCGGAACGATGACGGTCGTGTAACCGGCCGCGATTTTTTCTCGCACCTCGGGCGACGTGAGATCCGCGAGCGCGACTTTTTCGTCTTCGTGCTTCGTCAGCCATCCCGGCGGCGCGAGACGCCAATCGAGCCACGCGGCGGTGCCGATCAAGATCAAGATGATGACGACGGCGGACGGAATGCCGATCTTGTTGAACGGCTTCATGAGGAGCGCCCAGACGCTGTGATACTCGGTGTGCTCGCCTTGGCGATTGATGCCGAACTCGAGGGTCTCCTCTTTTTCGGGAACGTAGAGCGTGCCGAAGAGGGCGTCCCAAAAGCTGAATAGGAAGCCCATGTTCTTGTTGTAGTGACGCTCGTCGACGCTGTGATGAATCTGATGGAGGGCGGGGCTCACGAACACGCGGCTCCAGCGCGGGCCGTAATCGAGCCACACGTGCGTGTGACGCAAGTTGTAGCCGACCAAATAGAACGCGAAGAACGCGATGTTGATGCTGAAGACGATGACCTCGGCGTAATTGCCGCGCACGAACGATTGGAACATTCCGTCGGACACGCCGAGCACGACGCCGGTCACGACGAACGTGAAGAGCGTGTCGAGCGGGTGCATGCGGTAGACGGTGATCGGATTCAGCTTCTCCGCCGAGTGATGCGTTTTGTGGAACTCCCAGAGCCACGGCACGAAGTGCTCGAGCCAATGGCCGAGAAAAAGCGAGAAATCGAGCGTGAGCGCGAGCCAGAGCGTGTAGACGATCGTGCCGGGCACCGCGCCGACGTGGATCGTGGGAACGGCGGCGCGACCGATGCTCGACTGCACGTGGCTCGAGATCGCGTGTGAGATCGCGCCGACGGCGGGCGCCATCACTCCGACGATGGCGAATGCCACGAGCAAAAATTGGTAGTCGGCGAGCGACGAGCGGTGCCGATAGACCTCTTTCGGAAACACGTACCCAACGAACGCCTTCACGGATCGCGTTTGCTGGCCGCGGACGTAGACGATGATCGCGAGCGCGAGCGACGACACGAGATACATCCAGAAAATGCGCTCGGCCCCGTTGAAGAGCGCCTCTCCCGGTTTGAGCAGGAGGTCGAGGATCGCGCTGAAGATCGATTGTCCGGACACGACGCAGCTAGAGCATAGCCGACCGCGAACTAGACGCTCGACCTCGACCTCGACCTAGGCGATTTCCGAAGTCGAGCGCCTCGGCACCGCCTGGGTCCTGGTCGCGGTCTAGGTCTCGGGTCTCCTAGGCGTGATCGAACTCCTTCACGAGGTCGCGGCTCATCAAATCGACCACGGCTTTGTCGACCGATTTGTCTTCGTAGAGCACGGCGTAGACCTCGCGCGTGATCGGCATGTCGACGTCGAGCTTCACGCTCAAGTCGCGCGCGCTCTTCGCCGTTTTCACGCCTTCGGCGACATGACCGAGACCGGCGAGGACTTGCCCGAGCTTCTTGCCTTTGCCGAGCTCCATGCCGACGGTGCGATTGCGCGACAGCTCGCCCGTGCACGTGAGCACGAGGTCGC
>JAICXU010000276.1 GCA_025934595.1 Polyangiaceae bacterium
AAGTCTTCAAGGGCGACCCGGCGTGGATTCCGCCGCTCGATCTCGAGCTGAAAGAGCGCCTTTCGCCGAAGAAAAATCCGTTTTTCAAGCGCGCGGACGTCATGCTCTTCACGGCGCGGAAAAACGGAAAGATCGTGGGTCGCTGCTCGGCACAAGTCGATCACGAGCATCTTCGGATCTGGAAAGACGACACCGGCTTCTTCGGCTTCTTCGACACGATCGACGACGAAGAGGTGGGCCGAGCGCTCATCGACGCAGCTGCGAAATGGCTTCGTGAGCGCGGCATGAAGAAGATGCGCGGGCCGCTCTCGCTCTACGTGAACGAAGAGATCGGAATCTTGGTCGACGGCTTCGACATTCCGCCCGTCATCATGATGGGACACTCGCGCCGCCACCAAGCGCGCATCTGCGAAGCGGCGGGCCTCACGAAAGAAAAAGATCTCTTCTGTTGGCGCTACACGCGCGAGCAGGAATATCCGAAGCGCGCGATCAAAGCGTGGGAAGACGTGAAGGCGCTCCCCGAGGTTCGCCTTCGCTCCGTCGACACGAAGAACATGCACGCCGAGACGCAGGCGATCATGGACATCTACAACGACGCCTGGACCGGCAAGTGGGGCTACGTGCCGGCGCTGCCCGACGAGGTCGCGAAAGTCGCGCAGGATCTGAAATTGATCATCGACGAAGACCTCGCGTTCATGGCGGAAATCGACGGAAAAATAGCGGGAATGTGCATCATGCTGCCGAACCTCAACGAGGCCATCGCCGACTTGCAGGGCAAGCTCTTTCCGACGGGGCTCTTCAAGCTGCTCTATCGCATGAAGGTGAAGCACCCGCGCTCGACGCGCCTGATGATGCTCGGCATCAAGAGCGAGTATCGCCACATCAAAAAATACGGCGGGCTCTCGGCGGCGATGTACATCGAGGTCGCGAAGCGCGGCACGGCAAAGGGCTACGAGTGGGGCGAGCTCTCCTGGACACGCGAGGACGACGGCCCGATCAACATGGGCATTCGAGCGATGGGCGCGAAAATTTACAAAACCTATCGCGTGTACGAGAAGACGATCGCGACGTAGCCAGACCTAGAGACCGAGACGCTCGACCTGGACCTAGGCTTCACGCACGGGTCTCGTCGAAAATTCTTCTCGCCTGGGTCGCGGTCGCGGTCGAGGTCTTCCTACGGAGGCGGCGGACGCGTCGACGTGCCCCTCACGTGCGTCACGATTCCGAGCTTCGCTTCGAACCACGGCGTCGCGTGACCGCATCGCACGCAGACGAGACGATATGAGGCCGATGCGCCGTCGACCGAGGCTGCCATCGGTCCCTTGTCGCGCGGGCATTCGACGACCTTTCCCGCGCGGAAGTCGTTCCAGAGCGACGCCACGAGCTCGGGCCCGATCGGGGTCGCGGGCTTGATTTCCCCGCCTGCCGGCTTGTCGTCGCCCTCGCCCATCACCGCGTTTTACACTGGTTTGCGCCGAGCGGGCGTGCGAAAAGGCATGTCGCGATGGCAACAGGCTCGGAGCGACCGCAAAAAGCCAGCGGCAGAATGACGCTCGTCGTCGGGGCGACCGGTCGGCTCGGCGTCGCCATTTCGCGTGCCCTCGTGGCCCGCGGCGATCGCGTGGCGCTTACGGCGCGCGATCCGAACAAGCTCGAAGCCATGTCCGCCGAGCTACACGACTCTGGACGCGCGGCAGGTATGCGCGCTCCCGCCCCGTTCGTGGTCGCCGATCTCACGAAGCCGGATGCCGTCGAGACGATCGCCCACGGCGTCCGCACGAAGATCGGCGCGATCGACGACGTGATCTTGGCGTGCGGTCCGTTTCCGCGGACTCCGTTCGAGACGCTCAGCCGCGAGGACTTGCTGCACACGCTCACCGTGCATGCGGTGACGCCGCTGCTTCTCGTCTCCGCGCTGGCGAAAGATCTGGCGAAGGCGAACGGCGCCGTCATCGCGCTCGGCGATTCCGGCACGAGCCGTCCGTACACGAATCACGTCGCGTATCTCACGGCGAAGGGCGCGCTGAAGACCGGATTGCGTGCGCTCGCCGAGGAGCTCGCGCCGGACGTGCGCGTGAACATGGTGCAGCTCGGCATCGTCGCCGATCCCGAAGCCGACGCCGACCCGCTTCGCACCCATCGACTCGCCGCGCGCTCGGCGCTCGGTCGCTTCGGCACGCCGGAAGAAGTCGTGCACGTGGTCCTCGCCTTGCTCGATTCGACATGGGCGACGGGCGAGGTGTGGAGCATTGGTCGATAAGACCTCGACCATCGACCTCGACGATCGACCTCGAGGTCAGTGGCTCACGACATAGCCGTCGAAATTGTCGGCTGGCGCCGGTGCGTTCGGATCGGCCCATTTTTCCCCGCGATACGCCTCGACCTCGTCGTCCTCGGGATCGTCGCCGACGATATACATGTAGAGTGCACGATTCGGAAATTCCGTTCGGAGCTCGCTCACGAACGACGGATGGTATTTCGCGAAGACGACGCGATCGTCCTTCGGATCGGGCGAGTCTATCGCGAGCGCGCCGAGCGCGCGGACGCTGTTGTGCCAAATGGAGTGCGGGCTGTGCGAGGTGAAGCCCGTGACGCGCAAGTAGTGCATCGGCAAGCCGTCGGTCTTGAAGGCGACCATGACGACGGCCGGACCATGGTTCCAGGTCGCGAGCACTTGCTCGAAGCGACCGTCGTTGCCCCAATAATGATCGCCGATCTCGACGAGGCCCATCCATGCACCCGGCGCGCTCAGCGCGAGCCACGCGATCGTGAGCCACGTCGTCATTTTTTTCTTCCAGCGGTCGGCATGCGCGACGGCCAGCGCACCGAGGAGGAGCAGGGCAGGGAGAGCCGCGTGATAGAAGCGCGCGCCGAAGCACGTCCCCGCATACCAATAGAGCGCATAGAGGAAGATCGCCGCCGGCACCGTGGCGCCGATGGCGGCGAGCCAACCGAGCGTCGTCGTGCGCTTTCGCGACGCGTAGAGAAGCGCGAGCGGCAGCACGAATGCGAGAGGCCCGCCACCCGCTAAAAACAGCCACGAAATGAGATTGTCGCCCGTGTTCGAGACCGCGTTCGCGAGATCGTGCGTGCCGTTGCGAATGCCGAGGTCGCATCCGTGTCCGGGTCCGAAGCCGAGCGAGTTGCAACCCGGATGGTAGCGAAAGTACGGATCCTGGGCGGGCGCCTCGTGCTCGTCGAACCACACCGTCTGGGGAAATCGAAGAGCTGATCCTGTGACAGCGTGGTTGTAGGAAAGGAGGACGAGAACGCCGAGCGCGATCGGAACGGCCGCTTGCACGATTTCGGCGGCGGAAATTTTTCGACGCGAGAGCGCGAGGCCGAGGAGCGCCGCGAGGCCGATCGCGACGACGACGCCGCAGAGCGGACGCGCGAGAAGCGCGATGGCGACGCCGATGCCTCCGAGCGCGAACGCGAATCGCCTGGGTTTTCCCGCGTTCGCCGCGATGCCTGCGTAGAGCGCGAGCGACGCTCCGAATGCGACGACGGTGTGTGACATGAGGCTCGCGGCGAGGAAGAGCGCCTGCGGAGAGAGGCCATAGAAGATCGAAGCGAGCATCGCGGCGCGAGCTCCGCCTGCGCGTCGTGCGGCGCGAGCGACCACGAGCGTCGTCATTCCATGAAGAAGCGGGTTTACCCACGCGCGAAGATGCACGAGCACGCCGAGCGCGAGAATCGCGGGCCACCCGGGCGGAAAAATTCCGTACTTTACCGTGCGATCGTCGACGAACCAGAGCGCGAATGCGGCGCGCGGCAGCGTGACGGGAACGGTGACATGGCCCGTCAAATACGTCTTCGCCTGGAAAACGTAGGCGATTTCATCCATGACGTGCGGCGCGTCGTGTAGCGAAAAATGCCCGATGAGACGCGCGAGGATCGCGCCGGTGATCGCCGCGATCGCGGGCGTCCATTTCTCGAGCCGCGACACGCGTCCTCTATACCATCGATGCCTGTCAGCGTACGGCGATGCGCGCGTCGAGAAGCGCCCGCTCGATCGCGTCGGCAATCACGCGATGCGCCTTCGCATTCGGATGAAACGTCGAATGCTCGATCCACGTGGGATCGAGCTTCACTTCGATCCACGGCAGGTCGAGACCGCCGAAGATTCGCTCCGCGAGCGTCGGCTCTCCGGGCGCAGGTGGCAGACAAGCCGCACCCCAATTCGAGAGCACGAAGAGCGGGTAGGCGCCGTGCGCCCGCGCGTCGGCGGCGGTCGCGCGAAATATCGCGCGCACGAGCTCGATGGGCGATGCGTCGTGATAGGGAAAAAGCCCGTGAGCGAGGCGCCGCACCGGCGACGACTTCCACCACGCCGGCGGCGGCGTCTCCGCCTCGACGCGGACCAATGATCCGCCCGCGTCGAGCACGAGACGCGGACGCGACGTGTCGAGATTCCGCTCGAGCAGCTGCGGAATCAAAAACGTGACGACCGCTCGCGGCTGGCGGAGAACGGCAAGCTGTCGTTCGATCGCCCAATGAATCTGATCGTTGCCGTATCCATGCACCGCGACCTCCACGGGCTGCATGTCGAGATCAGCCGCGACGAGCGCCGGATACGATTCCTCGAAGCGGACCCCCACGCCTTCCGTGATCGATTCGCCTCCGAAGAGAATCGACGGCTGATCGGGATCGATGACGTCGTCTTGCGAGCGCGCACGATAGCCATTGAGATCGAGCGCGTACGGAATCTCGCGATCCTCGGCGCGCAAGATCGTCGTCGTGCTCGGCACGCCTGCCCATCCGAAAAATTCGTCCGTCTGCACGGGCGGTAGCGCGGGCGGCGCGAGCGCCGGAGCATGTTTCGCATCGCGAAGAATGAGATCGGCAGCTGGAAATGCGAGCAACGCAGCGAGGCCCCATCGCCAGGTCCCGGCGAAAAGCTGGCGCGCGGATGCCTTTCCGACGCGCGCCTCGAGCCAAGGCCGGGCTACGAACGCGAAAAATAGCGCCACGAAAACGAGAGCGATTCGTACGAGCGCAAGACGCTGAAGCTGCGCCGGCTCGAGCGCGCAAAAGGATTGCGTGAGGTGGAGCTCGAACCAGGTGCGATCGAGCTCGAGAGCGACGAGGAGCAAAGCGATCGCGATCGCCGATGCGGATGCTCCCGCGATCCGTGCGACGGCGGATCGCCCGTTCATGGATGCGGCGTGTCGTTCTTTTCGCGCTGCTCGGTCTTCACGCCGGACGCGGGTCCCTCGATGTCGACGACCGTGAAGCCCTCATCGGAGCCCTCTCTCTCCTCTCTTTCGCGCTTCTTGTCGCGCAAGAGATCGAGGTGTGCCGGCTTCGGGTACTCGAGGAAGTAGATTGGCTTGAAGTAGTTTCCTTCCGGCAAACGCGGCGACGAATCGAAATCGATCGTGCGGGGTATCGGCACGGGAAGCGCAGCACCGCGATAGTCGACGGCGTCGTGGGGACGAGGAAAAACCGGCACGGCGCACGCGGAATCATCTGG
>JAICXU010000328.1 GCA_025934595.1 Polyangiaceae bacterium
AGGGCATCGAGCGCGGCGAGCTCGAAGTTGCGCGTGACCGCTCCGAAGAGCGTGCCGAGCTGATTGTCGAGATCGCGCACGAGCTCCGGATCGAGCGGAACGACGGCGGGATATTGCGGCTTCACGCGCATGCGCTCGTGCACGGGACCGAGCACGCGCGCGAGCACGACGACGACGAGATCGTCTCCGAGCCGCAGCGTTCGCGCGCGCGCGCTCGCCTCGCTCGCCGCGATCTCGTCGACGAGCGTCGCATACATGCGAAACAAATCGCGCAGCGACTCGGTGCGGCTTCCGACCGCCGACATCGCTGCGCGCGGCCCGATGAGCAGCTGCTCACGCGGCGCCGCGTAGAGGAGCCCGATGTCGTGCACGAGAAAGAACGGCAAGTGAACGCCCAGGCGCGCGAGGTCGCGGTACCAACGAAGCGCACGCACGATCATCGTCGGCGTCGCCGCGCGGACGACGCTGAGCGCGAGCGAGCCGAGAGGGCCCGCGATCTCCGCGTTCGTCACGTTCTTCGCGTCGACCGGCACGTCGGGATCCTCAGAGCCCGCTCGTCGGCGCGCGAAGCAGTCTCACTTTTCCTTTGAGGCGATTGGAAACCCAGAGGTTGTTCTGGTCGTCGACGATGACGGCGCCCATGTCGGGAATGGACTCGACGAGCTCGAGGCCTTTCTTGGGACCCAAGATGAACACGGCGTCGTCGATGGCGTCGGCTTGGTACGCGCTGTCCGCGAAGATGGTGACGCTGCGCGACGCGGTGGCGGGAAAGCCGGTGCGAGGATCGATGATGTGATGGTATCGCTTGCCGCCCACGATGTAGCTCCGCTCGTAATCGCCGGCCGTGCTGAAGGCGTGATCGCTCAGATCGATCATCGCGAAGAACGAGCCGTCGGGGCCGCGCGGATCGCGAATGCCCGCCTGCCACGCCGCGCCATCCGGCTTTTTTCCCTTCGCGAAGAGATCGCCGCCGGCCTGCACGTAGAACGCGTCGAGCCCGGCGTCCGACAAAATCTTCGCCGCCTTGTCGACCGCATATCCCTTCGCGATGCCGCCGAGCGAAATCTTGGTGCCGACTTGATCGATGTAGATGGTCTGCGCCGCATCGTCCAAATGCACATGTTTGTATCCGACGAGCGGGAGCTTCGCTTTGACCTGGGCGGCAGTTGGAGGGTGAGGATCCAAATCCTGATCGAACTTCCACAGGCCGTGGAGCGACTCGAACGTGATGTCGAACGTGCCTCCCGAGATCGCGCTCGTGTGCAAGGACTCTTTCACGACCGCGAACGTCTCGGGGTCGACCGTGACTTTGGATTTTCCCGCCGCTGCGTTCACCTTCGAGATCGCGGTGTCGGGCTTCCACGTCGTCATCACGTCTTCGATGCGTGAAATCTCCGTCGTCGCTCTGTCGAACGAAGCTCGCGCGCATGCCGCATCGCACTTCGGCGACGTGTACGCGGCGTATCCGATGTGCGTTCCCATCGCGTGCGCTTCGCCGGTGACTTTTTCCGGCGCGAACGACGCATCGACGTCCGCCGCGCCGCCGCTCGCGGATGCCGCCGGCTTCTCGCTCGCCGCGCTCGCCTCGGCGATCGGCGCGTGCGCTTCCGGCGCCGCGCGCTCGGACGTCTCCTGACAGGACGCGATCATGCAGGAAAATAGGGCAACCGCAGCGATGCGCATGGCGACATAAGAGCGCACTTTCGTATCCCTCAAAAGATCTTCGTTCACGGCCGACGGACCGTCTGTGTCTTGCGTGGCGTGCTCGCGATCGCGCGCCGACGCAGATAAGCGTCGTGCCAGCTTGGCGCGTCGCTCGTATCGCTCGCTGTTTCTGAAGACGATCGCCGTCCGCGCGGTGGGGGTCGTGCTCGGAATCGTCGCGCATCGCGTCGCGCTCGCCCACCGTCCGGCGCGCGACACCGCTGCAATCGAGCTGATGTCGGGCGTCGAGAGCGATGCCGAACGTCGCGCGTGGGAGCTATTGCAAAAAGAGCCGCCCACGATGGATCACTTCGAGATCTTTCTCGAAGCGCACGATCGCGCGTTCGCCGACGAAGAAGGCGAGCACGAAAAGATCCTCGGACAGAAAAATGGCGCCGACCCGGCCGTCGCGAGCGAAGCGGAGCATCCCTTCGTCACGGACGAGCAAATCGCCGCCTTCCTCACGCGTCCTGATCTGCCCGATGATTTTGCGCATCTGGCGCGCTTCGCGTGGACGGCGCGCGAGGGCGTCGTCGATCCGGATCTCGAAGCATGGGTCATCGCCGCCGCCGATCGCGATCCACCCGTGCCGTGGGCGAATCGATTGCTCGCCGAGTCCGCCATGCAACAGGGCGACAACGCCACGCTCGCCGCGCGCCTCGTGCGCGAAGGAAAGTTCGTGCCGGAGCATCGCAGTGACATCGCGGCCGCGCTCGTCATCTGGACGAGCATGAACGCGTGGGACGAGATTGACGACGCGATGAACGATCCCGTCGTCGCGGAGCAAGCGAGCCCGGCGGTGCGCGCGCGTGTCGCGATCGAGAAGAACGATTGGCTCGGCGCGATCCGTTGGTCGTTTCACACGACGTACTCGAGGCCGCCGCTCGGTCCTCTGCTTCTCACCGGCATCGCTGCGCTCGCGTGGGCGATGTTTTGCGCGCAGCTCGGAAAAGCTCGCGAACGCTTGTTTTTCCGGCTTTCCGTGTATGCGGCCGCGTTCGTGCTCGGCGTGATGAGCGTCGAGCTCACCGATCTCTTGATTCTCCTCGAGGAGTCGAAGCTTCATCTCGTCGAGTCGGGCGAGCCCGTTCGCGATTTCCTCTTCTACACGTTCGGCGTCGGCTTCCGCGAAGAGATCTCGAAGCTCGTCATGTTCGCGCCGCTTCTTCTCGTGTTGCGGAAGAACGGAAAAAAATCCGACGTGCTCGTCGCAGGCGCGTTCGTCGGTCTCGGGTTCGCCGCCGTCGAGAACATCCTCTACTTGCAGTCGGGCGATCTCACGACCGCCATCGGCCGCTTTCTCACCGCGAACTTCCTTCATATGGCGATGACCGCCATCCTCGCGAACGCGCTGCACGAGATGATCGTGAAGGGCGACGAGTACGCGCCCGAGCTCTCGCGCACCGCTCTCATGGTGATGGGCCTTCACGGCCTCTACGATTTTTTCATCGCGCATCCGAAGATCGGCGGCGGCTATCTCTCGATGCTCGTGTTCTTCATTCTCGTGAATCGCTTCATCGTCGCGATCGACATGGCGCGCGGACGAAGCGAGCCGAACGAGAAGCTGCTCGACACCTTCGTGCTCGGCATCGCCGTCGTGCTCTCCGCCGGCTACGTCTGGGCATCGATCCTCGTCGGCCCATCGCGCGCGGCGGTCGCCTCCGGCGAAGGCATCCTCGGCTCCGCGATCTTGATGATCGTCTTCGCGCAGCGCTTTCGATCGATGTGAATTCCGATTCAGAGCTCGCATCTCCGGCAGGAAGCGCGAGCCCGTCGCGGACAGTCTCTTTTCCGTCCCGGACAGTGTGACTCTTGTCGCGCCCCGGTGAGGCTCGCGCATGCGGCGCGGATTCGGCCGAGATTCGCGCGGCAGGCGCACGGCACGGCGCGTGAATGACGCGGAGCTCGGAGGAGAAATTTTTCGGGCCGCCGCGCGACGCGCGCGCGTGGCGGCGCCGCTCTACGCACGCAAGATTGCGCACGTAGATCACGAATCAGAAACGGACTTCAAAACGAGGATTGTTGCTTCGCGAAAGGGACCAGATAGGGTCGCGAGGGGCTCTCTTCAGATGTTTCTCGACGGGTTCGAAGCTTGGGAAGCCGGGAGAAGCGCCATGAGCGTTTCTCTGTCGAGGCACGGACGAGGATCAGCAGGCGCACTCCTGCCCCTCGTGGAGCATTCGTGACACTGTAGCGCCGTCGAGACCGGACCTCTGCGCATGCATCGAACGCATCGCATATCCGTACGAAGAGAGGGCGGTGTCGCAGCGGGCTGCGGAGCTCGGCTTCCGAACAATTTCGGTGGCTGCGTTATCAACAGATCGTAAGTGAGCCGAGACTTGGTACGTCCACTTTCAAAGCAATTCCAAAAACTCCCGGTGGGAGAACACGCCTCGATCTTGATGCACACCGGGTTGTGCGCGTCGACGCAGAGATCTGCCGTGCCCGTCGTCCGCCACGCAAGTGTCGGCGCCGCGCTTTCTTCGCACTTGTTGCGCGATCTCGTCTCGGCGCGATTCGCTCGGCCTACTTGCCGGCGAACTTCGGCGGCCGCTTTTCGACGAATGCCGACAGCGCTTCGGTGAGATCGTGCGACGCAAGGAACGCGGCGTTCCACACCGCGACGAAATTTTTTCCATCGCTCACGCTCTTGTCCGCGCAATACCCCAGCACCTCTTTGATGCCCTGCACGACGAGCGGCGGATTTTTCGCGATGTGCCTCGCCATGTCCTTGGCGCCCTCGAGGAGCTCGGCGTCGTTTTCGTAGATGCGATTCACGAGCCCGATGCGGAGCGCCTCCTCGCCGTCGATGTCGTCTCCCGTGAACGCGAGCTCGCGCGTCATGCCTTGTCCGATGATCCGCGGAAGGCGTTGGAGGCTTCCGAGATCCGCGACCATCGCGACCTTCACCTCACGCACGCTGAGCTTCGCATGCTTCGTCGCCAGACGAATGTCGCACGCGGCCGCGATGTCGACGCCACCGCCGATGCACCATCCTGAAATGGCGCAAATCACGGGCTTTCGGCACTTTTCGATCGCGTCGGCCGCCCGCTGCAGCTCACGCACCTTCGCCAAGAATTTCGTGCGCTCCGATGCGAGCATTTCGCCGCCGGAGAGTGGTCCCAAGTCCACCATCATCGCGCGAAGGTCGAGGCCGTAGGTGAAGTTGCCGCCGTCGCCGCGGAGAATGATCGCGCGGACGTTCGGATCCGCGTCGAGCGCCGCGAACGCGAGCGGGCACTCTCGCCAAAAATCCGGTCCCATCGCGTTGCCTTTGCCCGGTCCGCGAAGGAC
>JAICXU010000543.1 GCA_025934595.1 Polyangiaceae bacterium
CGGACGAGTCGCGCGGCGCGTTCACCACGAGCACGTAGCGAACCTTGTTGGCCGCATCGTACGGTCTCTGAGACTGCACGGGGTCCATCTTGATGTTGGGGTCCGACTCGTCGTAACGCGTCTCGGAAACGACGCGCAGGACCGGCCCTTGCGCCCGGAACACGTAGCTCGACTTGGCGATCGCGTCTTGGATGTTTTGCGTCGCAAGGTAAGCGCCGTCGACGATCTCGGTCGTCGTGTCCTTGTCGGGGCCGGGGTCCGGATAGTCGCCCGGGCCGTAGCTCGGCGCCGGCGCGAGGCCCGGCTTCCTGCACTCGCCGTTCAGCACGGGCTTCGTCGCGCTCACCGTCTTGGCCATCGCGAGGAACGCCGAGTCGGCGGTCTTGAACGTGGCCTCGTTTTTCTTTCGTAGCTCGCCGAGCGTGATGTGTGGCTTGCAGCCTTCGATCAAGACGATCGTCAGAGCGAATCCTAGCCGGCAAGCGTCGCGCGATCGCATGAAACCAAGATAGCTCGCGCTCCGTCTTCTCGAACAGCCGAAATGGGGACGGCCTTCAGTCGGAAATTCCGGCGCCGCAATGCGTGTCGCCCGTCGTGTGCGCGATGACGTCGTAGTCGCCGACGGGCACGCTCTCGGGGACGACGATGGACGACGCGTACGCGCCTTTGTCGTCGGTCGCGACGCTGCCGATCGACACTTCGTGGTGCTTCGCGTCGCGGAAGAAAATGTCGACGACGAGGCTCGCGCACGCGTCTCCGTCGGCCGTGACCTTACCGCTCACTTTCAGCGTCCCGCCGCGGCGCGTGTCGACGTCGCCGAGGTCGAGCGTGATCTTCGACGTAGGCCGCTCGTCTTTCGAAGACGTGCTCGCGGTCGTTCCGATGCTGCCGCTCGCGCTTGCGGCGGGGCTCGCGCTCGACATCGTCGTGGCGGACGACGAGCTCGATGCAGAGGAGCTCGACGACGACGAATTGCCGTTATTTTCGCCGTTTCCATTGCCGCCGTTCGAGGCGTGCGATGCGTTCGGCGAGAGATCTTCGCCGCGATTTGCGTTCGACGGCCACGCGAACGGATCGGGCGGCGTTTGGAAACGAGGTCCGCTCGTCGTCGGCTCGCGTGTCGCGTGACCGGCGCCGCCGAGATCGATCCGGCGCCACGCCTTCGCATCATGGACCTCGACCCAGGCATGCGTTTCGCTAACGATCATGCGCGCGGGAATTCCGAGCGAGCGCGCCGTGACGACGAACGCGAACGCGCGATGCCGGCACACGCCTTTTTTCGAGGTCGTGAGGTCGAGATAGATGTCGCCGGTCGTCGTGGGCGGATCCTTGGAATCTGCGAACGATCGAAAGTAGCTGACGAGCTTTTTCAAGGCTTCGCGCGGTGGCATCTGCCGGCTCACGCCGATCTGCCTGGCGCCGATCGCCGCGGATTGCTGGACGTTCGCGGGCAATGCCGAGATGGCGGGAAAGTCGTTCCACTTGTCGACGGCGATCTCGCCGCCGAATGCACCGCGCGCGATCGTGAGCTCCATCACGAGACGGATGCGAGCCCGCGTGAAGCCTTCGACGAACCAGTTGTCTGCGCCGTCGTGCCAGAGCCGGAACGGCACGTCTTTTCCTGCGACGCCCGCATGCGCATGGACGACGCGCGCGTCGGGACCGACCGACGGAATGCGCACCTTCGCGCCAGGTCGGACGTCGACCTCGAGATCGGCGAAGAACTGCTCCTCGGATCCGTCGTGCGCGATGTCGCTCCTCGCTGCGAGCGGCAGCGTCGTCGGCGTCTCCACGGAAAGCGTGTAGTCCGCACCTATTTGATCGAACGCGGCGAGACGCTCGAACGGCGCGATCGACGGTGTGAAGGGATCGGCGGTCGGCGTGACGTCGGGTCGTCGCGTGTCGCGATCCGGCGTGAATTTCGCGCCCGGGTCGCTTTGTACGGACGACACGCTCGATCCGAATGCGGGATCGCTCGGTGACGTGGGCGCACGCGGGTCCGGCGCTTTCAACACGCCGCTGCGCGTTTCGATCGCTGCCGGAAGATCGCCGTCGAGCACCACGTGCATCGCGAGATCGTCGCGAGGGTCGGGGGAGATGAGCTCGTGCTCGGTGGCGCTCGGCTGATCGGCGAGCGCAGGTTTCGTGATCGCGAGCGCGCCGAGGCCCATGCAAAACGCGATGTCACGAAGGCGCATCTCCATCGAAGAATACTCGCCTTAGGACACGCGGATCACGAATTGCTTGGATCGACGAGACGACCCGCGAAGAGCACGGCGCCCGTCGTCTTGTCGCGCAGGAAAAAGAGGAAGGGATGATCCGCGTTGAACACGACCGGATTCGCGGGCATGCCTCCACCCACCATCATGACCGCCGTGGCAGCAGCCGCTTCGGTGCCGTCCTCGTCCACTTGAATGAACGCTTTGTGCACGACGTCGCTGATGAAGAGACCCTCCTTGTTCGTGGAGATGCCCGAAAAATCGGCGCCCGATGTGAAGGCCGCCTGCATGCCGAGCTTTTGTAACGCGGGCGTGAGCGAGATCGCCTGCGTGGCTTTGAACTTCGGCAGCGCGATCTCCACTTCCACGGTCGTCGCCTTCTTCGTGAAGCCGTCGATTTTTTCCGCCGTCAAATCTTGCTCGATCGCCGACAGCGGCGTTCCCGTCTTCGGCAGCACGATCGTGAACGACATCGGCCGCGAACCTCCTTTGTACGGGAGCTCGAGCACCTGCGCGTTGCCGATGTCGGCGTACGACGCGTACTTCATGTCGTGCATCGTCGGCACGGTGACCTTCGACGCATCGTCTTTCGTGAAGGGCTCCGGGCGCGTGTTTTCTTTGTCGAACGGGTTCTCCCATTTGCCTTTGAAATAGACCGCGTTCGTCAAGATGAGACGCGTCGTCGGAAGGAGCGCCTTCGGAGAAATCAAGTTCGTGATTTTTCCGTGCGTCGCGTCGCTGATGGATTGGTTGATCGTCTGCGCGGAGCTCGCCGCCTGCGCGAAGTCGAGCGTCCGTGCGTCCGCGAAATATTCGTCGTGCGTGAGCGCGAGGTAGCCGTCGACGATTGGATAGCCCTTCTGGAGCCATAGGCGATTTTCGACGTTCAGCGTCGGACCGCTCGCATCCGTTTGCGCCCACGAGGCCAGCAGCGCCGAGAATTGCGTTGCGGCTTTCGTCGGGTCGTTCGGCAGATGCAAAACCTTGCTCATCTCCTCGGCGGTCTTGCCTTTCGCGCCCGCGCTCGTCATCGCGAGCGCGCTCTCGATGCTCGCCGCCGAGAACACGATGTTGCCGGGTTCGCTCCTCAGCGCTCCGTAGAGATCGGCGTCGAGCTTGTCGATCGCGATGGCGGCGGGCTTCGCACCCGTGAGCGCGTCAGCGGCGGGCGGAGCGATCGCCCTGGCTGGTGTGTCGGCCGATGCATCGACGACGGCGGTGGGCGCGCTCGAGGCCGCGGTCGCCGGCGTCGCGGGAGCGACCGGAGTCGACGAGCTCGAGTTACATGCCGCGAGCAGGAGCAGAGGGAGAAGAACCAATCGGGACCGCATAGGGCCTCTTACGCGCGAGCTCGGGAAAAAATCTGAGGGTGGACGAAACACCGTAAAAATCAGCTGATCGCTTGGTTCGGCGATCCGGGCGAAACGATGTTCGCCGCCACCCAAAGCGAGAGCGCGACGATCGTCATCGTGGGATTGAAGCCCGA
>JAICXU010000687.1 GCA_025934595.1 Polyangiaceae bacterium
AGCCGCATCGAAGCCGCAGCCATCGAGACGCCGCACGGCATCGTCGCGTTCGATGCCGACGGCACGCTTTGGAGCGGTGACGTCGGCGAAGATTTTTTTCACGCGCTCATTGCTCGCAAAGCCATTCGCGACGACGCGCGAGAAGCGCTCGTGGCGGAGGCGAAACAATATCAAGTGAGGATCGAGCTCGGCGCCATGCCGACCGACATCGCCGGCGTTCTCTACAACGCGTACGTCGAGGGCAAGTACCCCGAAGAGCGCACGTGCGAGATGATGACGTGGGCGTGCGCCGGTTGGTCGCGCGTCGAAGTCGAAAAACATTGTCGCGGCGTCATCGAGGTCGGGCGCCTCTCGTCGCGGATCCACGAAGAGGCGTACGCGGTGCTCACGTGGGCGCGCGAGCGCGGAATTCGCACCGTCGTCGTGAGCGCATCGCCGCGGGAGATCGTCGAGCTCGCAGCCGAGAAGCTCGGCTTCGCCCCCGAAGACGTCATCGCTGCGACCGCGAGCTACGACGACGACAAGCTCACGACGCGCGTGGATCGTCCCATCCCGTATGCCGAAGGCAAAGTGACGGCGCTTCGTCGCCAGCTCGGAAATTTGCCTCTCCTCGCGGCGTTCGGAGACAACGCTTTCGATCTCGCGCTCCTTTCTCTCGCGCGCGTCCCCGTCGCAGTTCGTCCGAAAGAAAGGCTGCGATCGCTCGCGAGCAAGCTGCCGGGGCTCGTCGAGCTCGCGCAGATAGCGCCCGCCACACGACGCGAAGAGCCGCCCACCCGTCGCGAGGCGCCGCGACCAACCCCAACCGCGAACGTCGAAGAGACGCCGATCGCAGAAGGTCCCCCCGTGCATATGAGGCTTCGGATCGTCGCCGCAGGTCAAACCGACATCGGACGCGGACGAAAACACAACGAGGACACCGTGCTCGTTCGTCGCGATCTCGAGCTCTACGTCGTGGCCGACGGCGCGGGCGGTCACAACGCGGGCAACGTCGCGAGCGCGCTCGCCACCACGTCGATCGCGAACGCATTCGAGACCACCGCCGATCAACTCCACGATCGACCCGACATCGACGGCTTCGGGCTCTACGTGGATGCGCGCCGGCTCGCGAGCGCGATCCACAAAGCGAACACCGACGTCGTCGATCTCGCGAAGAGCTCGCAACGATTTCGCGGCATGGGCACCACCGTCGTCGCCGTGGCGCCTTCACTGGGGTCGGGCGTCATCCATGTCGCGCACGTCGGCGACAGTCGCTGCTATCGCTGGCGACAGGGGCAGCTCGAGCAGCTCACACACGATCACTCACTCATGAACGACGTGCTCGAGCGATGGCCCGACGTCGAAGACGGCGCGCTCGCGAAGCTTCCGCGAAACGTCGTCACGCGCGCGCTCGGCATGGAAGAAGCGGTGCGACCTTCCGTGCGCACGCTCGATCTGCTCGAGGGCGACCGATTCTTGCTCTGCTCCGACGGGCTCACCGACACCCTCGAGCACGAGACGCTCGCGAAGATCGTCGGTGAGCAAAAGACTCCCGATCAGATCGTGAAACGTCTCGTCGACAGCGCGAACATGGCCGGCGCGAAGGACAATCTCGCCGCGCTCGTCTTGATCTGCGACATGGCTCCAGGCAGCGTCGCCACGACCGGCGCCCGTCCGCGGCCCGCACGTCGAAGGCTCGCGACGCGCAGCGAAGAAGAGATCCGCGCCGAGCTCGAACGTTCGCGAGACGCGAGCGATCCCGAAATCATCATCATCGAGGTCGAGGAATCGCCGACGATCGTTCCCGCGAGCAGCGCGAACGAGGAATGGATCGACGCGCTCGACACGCTCGTGGGTCACAAGGGCGAGGGCGGAAAATCGAAGCCGCCTCCCGCCACGTGATGCCACGATCCAGCCAAAAATAAGCTGGTTCATGCGCGTCGGAGTCGATCGGCAGCCCCGCGAGGCTGTGTTATAGAAGCCGCGATGGATTTCGATCTTTCCGAAGAACAGAAAATGATCCGCGATACCGCGCGCGACTTCGCGACGCGAGAGGTGGCGCCCAAAGCGGCCGAGCTCGACAAGACGGGTCGCTGGCCCACCGAGATCGTCGCGCGCATGGCGGAGCTCGGCTTCCTCGGCATGATGGTGCCCGAAGAGTACGGCGGCGGCGGCATGGACTGCGTGAGCTACGCGCTCGCGATGGAAGAAGTGAGCGCGGCGTGCGCATCGTGCGGCGTCATCATGAGCGTGAACAACTCCCTCTTTTGCGATCCGGTCACGAAGTTCGGAACCGAGAAACAAAAGAAAGAGATCCTCACGCCCACCGCGCAGGGAAAAATGCTCGGCTGCTTCGCGCTCACCGAGCCCATGAGCGGGTCGGACGCGCAGACGATGGTGACGAGCGCCACGAAGGTTACACAAGGGGCCGGCGGCTGGGTTTTGAACGGCGCGAAGAATTGGATCACGAACGGCCCGCACGCCGATCACGTGATCGTCTTCGCCGTCACCGACAAAGTCGGCGGCGATCCGGAGAAGAAAATCCCGCCGAAGCTCAAACACACGGCATTTCTCGTCAAAAAGGGCTCCGCGGGCTTCACGCAAAATCCGCCGGATCACAAGCTCGGCATCCACGCCGCACACTCGTGCACGATCTTCTTCGAGAATTGTTTCGTGCCGGACGACATGATCGTCGGCAAGGTCGGCGAAGGATTCAAAGTGGCGATGGCGACGCTCGACGGCGGTCGCATCGGCATCGCCGCGCAAGCGCTCGGCATCGCGCGCGCCGCGCTCGACAGCGCCGTCGCCTACGCGAAAGAGCGAAAGAGCTTCGGCGTTCCCATCTCGCAGCATCAAGCCATCCAATTCATGCTCGCCGACATGGCGACCGAGCTCGACGCCGCTCGCCTTCTCACGTGGCGCGCTGCCGCCATGA
>JAICXU010000002.1 GCA_025934595.1 Polyangiaceae bacterium
CGCCGACGATCGTGCTCGAGAAAGGCGAGCCCATCTTGGCGGTGGGAGGCTCCGGCGGCATGCGCATCGCATACAACGTCACGCAGACCACGCTCGCGAGGCTTCTTTTTCACATGGATCCGAGCGCGTGCGTGAGCTCACCGCGCATCGCCATCGACGGATCCGGCGCGAGCGTGTTCCTCGAACCGGAATTTTCGGAAGACGTGCGCTCCGGTCTCAAAGCACGCGGCGAAGACGTGAAGGACGAAAAATTTCTCGAGACCGGCGTGCAAATGGTCGCGTGGGATCGCACGGCGACGGGCACGCATCTCTCGGCTGCCGCGGATCCGCGCAAGGTCGGCTTCGCCGTCGCGCAGTAACGCGTTCTCTAATGTTCTTCGGCGAGCGCGGCGAGCTCCGCGTTCTTGTCGGTGTCGAGATCGCTCGCCACCGCATAGCCCACGTTTTGCCCTTGGGCGACCGCGAGCGTGTACCCCGATGACTGCGCGACTTGCACTTCCGCCGTGCCCACCGAGCGCGGCTTCAAGCCATCTTCGTGCACCTGAATGCGATGCGGGTCGTACACGAGAATGCTGACGCGACGAACTTCGGTGCCGTTCGTGATCTCGTACTGCAAGACCGCCGCACGCTCTTGGCGAATCGGAATCATGCGACCGCCGACGAGCCGCGCGCCGGAGCGTTTCTCGAAGCTCACCGGACGAACCGGCACGCCGACGTAACGCTCGAAATCGCGAACGTCTTTCGGATCCGTGCGCTCGGGCGGAAGCGGATGCGAGTGCTCTTCGACGAGATCGTCGAGGTCGAAATCTGCGCCTGCGGAGACCGCGGCCGTCGATGTCGTGCGGCCGATCGGGCCGCGTGCTGCCGCTCCCCACACCATCGCGAGAGCCGCTGCGCTCGCGAGCGGAACGGCGGTGCGCCATGACCACGACTTTTGATCGCGCGCGTGGGCTTTCAACGTTTCGCGTTTGTCTTCGTGCACCGCTGCCGCGATCATCGCGCCGGAAATTCGCGCTCGCAGCGCGTCGGATGCAGGTGCGGATGCCGCTCCCACGCTTCGCTTCAGCGACGTGCGGATGGCTCGATCGAGCTCGATGCGCTCGCCGCACGTCTCGCAACGCGACACGTGCTCGTCGACGTCCAGCACGCTCGAAGGCTCGAGCTCACCGTCGACGTACGCACCGAGAAGGTGCGTGTATTTGCGACACGGGTCGGTCATGCCGCTCCTCGTTTGCGTGCGCGGAACGCGGCCAAGTCGGCGGGCGCGTTCTTCTCTCCGTCCTTCTGGTTCTTTTGGCCAACATCGTCTTCGCCCTTCACGATGCCGAGCGAAACCGCGTGCGAATAAAGCGCGCGCTGCAAAAGCTTTCGGCCACGATGGAGGCGGCTCATCACGGTGCCGATCGGGCAGTGCATGATGTCGGCGATCTCTTCGTATGAAAATTCTTCGACGTCGCAGAGGATGACGGCGAGGCGGAACTCCGCGGGAAGCGCATCGAGCGCAGCGCGAACCTCGCCCTCCACGATCGGCATCAGCGCGAGCTGCTCGGGATCACGAAGCTGGCGCATCGTCGACGCGCTCACCCAACCATCCGCCAGCGGATCGGCGTCCGGCCCGTCGAAGATCGCGCGCTCGAGACCGCCGCGGCGATACTTGTTGATGAACGTGTTCGTGAGAATCCGGAACATCCACGCTTTGAGGTTCGTGCCGGGTTGGAACTGATCGCGCGCGCGGATGGCTTTGACCATGCTGTCTTGCACGAGGTCTTCGGCTTCCGTCGGGTTGCGCGTGAGACGGCACGCGACGGCATACATGGCGTCGAGGTGAGACAACGCTTCGGTCACGAACGCGTCGGTTTCCTTGTTTTTCTCGCCGGGTGCAGCAGCGCGGAACATCGCCATGAGCGTCGCCTTTCAATGTAGCCAACCCAGGCTAAGCGCGCTCTATTCCGCCGAACGAAGCGATATTTCGGCGTTTTTTTGGGGAAAACGCTGCCAAAACGACAAAAAAACTGAACGGCCGAGCAGCCCGAGGTCGCGGTGGGCGTCGCTAGGGCTTTTGGTTCGACGCCTTCAGTTTTTTCTCGAGCTCCTCGATGCGCGCCGAGAGCCGCTTCACTTCGTTCTGCAAATTCTGGAGGGGGCTCAAGAGGGCCGCTTTGACGCGTTCGTCGATCTTGTGCTGCCAGTCCTCGAGCGTTTCTTTCGCGCTGTCGACGAGCTTCGTCCGCGGTGCCGCGGCGGCTGCATCCTCCGGCTTGTCGGCCGCCTTTTCGTCTTTCGATCCCGGAAGCGTTCCTGGGATCAAGCGGCCGATCGGACCTTCGCGCAAATCGGAGAGCACTTTTTCGGTGCGCTGATGGAGCAGCTCTTTCAAGGTCTGCAGCGGCACGCTGCGCGAATGCGCCTTTTGCTCTTCGTAGATGATCTGCGCGAGCGTGACCTCGGTGAGATCTTGCTTCGAGTTGTTGTCGATGATCTGTACCTCTTCACCGTTTCGCACCATCTCCGCGATTTGTAGAAGCGTGACGTAGCGACTGTCTTTCGTGTCGTAAAGCTTGCGGTTCGAGTACCGCTTCACGATGCGACGCGGGCGATCGTCGGCAGGTGTTTCCGGTCCGCCGGACGATTGAGGCTTCGGATCCATGAAGCCCAGGGTAGCCTTTATGACGCAAGGTGGCGTGACAAAAACTTTCAGCGGAGAGCTCATGACGCCTCCAAGCCCGGCGGCCATTAAATCGGCAAATTCGAGCGAAAACACATCCGCGGCGCTCGAAGCAAAAGGCGTGTCGGCGGTGTACGAGACGAGCTCGAAGCTCGCGCTCGAAGACGTGTCGCTTTCGCTCGCGCGCGGCGAGATCGTGAGCGTGCTCGGTCCGAACGGCGCGGGAAAGACGACGCTGCTGCGCGTGCTAGCGGGCGTGACGCCGCCGTCGTCGGGCGAGGTCACGCTCTTCGACGTGCCGCTCGCGTCCATGTCGCGGAGCGATGTCGCGAAAAAAATCGCAGTGGTTCGACAATCGGAGCCCACGAGCTTCGGCTTCTCCGTGCGCGACGTCGTCATGATGGGACGCGCGCCGCATCAAGGCGGATGGATGCGCGCGACGAGCGAGGACGAGAAGATCGTGGACGACGCGATCGCGCGGCTCGATCTCGGCGATCTCGCTTCGCGACCCGTCCGCGAATTGAGCGGCGGCGAAGCCAGGCGCGTCGCGATCGCGCGTGCGTTCGCGCAGACGCCCGAGATTTTACTGCTGGACGAGCCGGGTGCATTCCTCGACGTGCGCCACCAGATCTCGCTCTACGAAAGGCTCGCGCGCGAGGTCGAAGAAAACGATCTCGCATGTCTCGTCGTGATGCACGACCTGCACATGGCCGCGCAATATTCTCATCGCGTCGCGCTGCTGGATGCGGGAAAGCTCGTCGCGATCGGCTCGCCGAGCGACGTGCTCACCGAAGCGCGCGTGCGCGAGGTGTTCGGCGTCGACCTCGCGACCGGCGTGGACCCGCGATCGCAGACGCCGTATTTCGTTCCGGTGCGCGCACGCCATCCGTGATGGGTCACGCAAGCGCGACGTGACGCTCACGCGTGAAACGTCATGCACGTGTGCAGGGATTTTTTCGCGCGATGAAGGAGCACCGCGACGTGCTCGCGTGAAATTCCAAGAGCGGTCGCCACGTCTTCGCCGGGGCGCTCTTCGAGCATGCGGAGCGTGACGACGGCGCGTTGCACCGTGCACAGCTCCTGAACGCATGCCTGCAGGCGCACGTGCTCTTCGGCGCGCATCAAGAGCTCGTCGGCGAGCGCATCCTCCTCGGCATGCGCGGTGTCGTCCGCGATCTCGAGGTGAGGTCGCGCGCGATAGTGACGGCGCCGGCGATTTCGCGCCGCGTTCTTGACGATCCCGGCGAGGAACGCCGGCCACTCTTCGGTCGCCGGCAACGCGCTCTTCTTGTCGAGATCCAAAAACGTGCAGAGCGCCTCTTGCACACAATCGACCGCGTCTTCCGCGCTCGCACCTTCGGCGCGCGCGATCGCAGCGAGGCGTCCGCGCTCGTTTTGGGCCAAATCCCCCAGATTTTCGATGCTCGCGCGCATCTCTCTCGATCACAGGTTTCGTCGCAGCCGCACATTACGCAACTCGGAGAATTTTTTTCTTCGTCATGCGCACGACCGTCGAGACCTTTCGACGGCGAAGGAGAAAAGATCATGGCGAAAGGACTTCTCGAGCTCGACGAAACGAATTTCGAAGGCGAGGTGCTAGGGGCAGACGTGCCGGTCATCGTGGAGTTCGGCGCGACGTGGTGCGGGCCATGCCGCGCGCTCGAGCCGATGCTGGAGCGGCTCGCGCAAAAGTGGGGCAGCGCGCGAAAATTCGCGACCGTCAACGTGGACGATTCACCCGCGATCGCGACGCGGTACGGAGTGCGCGGAACGCCGACGCTCGTGGTGTTCGCGCGCGGAAACGAGGTCGCGCGTCAAATCGGTCTCACGAACGAAGCCAAAATCGCGGCGATGATCGAGTGAAGCCCTGCGTGCTTGCGTTCAATCGAGCAACACGTCGAGATCGGAGACGTGGCGCGGATTCAGCTTCTCGAAGTCGCGCTGATTGATGCGGCGGTAGCGCCATGTTGCTCCAGACAGCGTTGTCGCGTTTTCGCACCAGATCGTTGCCGCGCGATCCTTCTGGGCGACCTCCGCGCCGACGTAGCCCTTCGTTTCGAGAAGGAGCATCGTGCCGTCGTCGGAGCGCGCGACCCAGTCAGGGTGATAGAGTCGAAGGTTGCCGGCGTCATCCAGGTATTCGATCGAAAATCCGAAACGCATCGGAAGCTTCGCGAAGGCCGTGACATCGGGCGCTGAGTCGAGAAAACCGGCGAACGCGACTTCATACGGATTGTCGCAAGCGACGAGGTTGAAAACCGTGTGTTTCGATTCGCAGACGGATTGCGACCATGGAAATGGTGCGCACGTGGACAGCATGCGCGGTGGCGCAAGAATGCGGGGCTCGGCGTCGGCGATTGCGACCGCGCGCAGCGCCTTCGCGAACGTGCGCACCGTGAGCTGTCCGACGATTCGAGCGGCGATTTCGCGCACGGTCGTTCGGTCGTCCAAATCGACGCTGCGCCCGAAGATGCGATGCTCGAGGAAGTCGCGGACCTTGGGAGCGATGGCTGCGAACTGGGAGGGCAACTTCACCTCTTCGGCGATGCGGCGCGCGTAAAACCCGATTACTTCTTGCGCCGTTTGCGGCTCGGGAATCGCATACTGGCGTTCCAGCTCCTTGGCATCCGTGACGACGTCATAGCCCTCGTACGTGAAGGTCTTCTCGCCGCTCTCTCCCTGTCGGATCTTCAGCGGGGGCAGGTCGAACGCCATCACATCGAGCGCCGCAATTTCTTCTGCGAGCGATTTCTTTCGGATAAGCACCGGCGACAGGATCGGAACGCCGAGATCGCGCTCTCCTCGCGCGGCAAGCGGTGCAATCGTCAGGATTTGCAGACGGTCTTTCTTGGGGTCGAACGTATCGAGCTTGATTTCCTCGATCCTCTCGAGGTCGTCGACGAACTCGAGAAACTTCTCGTTGCCGATGATGTCGACGCGCTCGCGATAACCCGAGGTAGGGCCGCGGAACATGAGTCTCAACCCGCGACCGATTGCCTGCTCTGGAAGGATATTTGCGCGGGCAGTGAATGGTCGCAGACCCACGACGACAGTCACATTTTGAACGTCCCAACCTTCGCGTAGCATGAGAACCGATACGATCGCGCCGACCTCACTCGTATCGCCGTCTACGTCGCGAGCGAGATGACGCGCTACCTCCAGATCCTTCTGCGTGATCTCGCCGGATGCATTGGTATGAATGACCAACGTCCTATTTCCGCCGAGCTCCGTGGGGTACTTCGTGCGCAGCCACGAGGCGACGTCGTCGGCGTCGTCGGTGCTTGCGAGCATGACGAACAGGACTGGCCTTTTGCCGGTCGCGCGGAGCTGCTCGACGTACTCCTTCCATCGTTCGACGCCCGCGATTAGATATCCCTCATAACGGATCGAGGCGTGCTCGGAGTTGACCTCGTCGAAACGTGCAAGGCCGCGCATCGGCCTTTTTACGATTTGATCGACGATGGCCTGCTTCAATGGATAGTCGGAAACGATCCACGGGAAGAGCGTGCCGGTCTTGAGGAAGCGTGGCGTCGCCGAAAAATCGAGCTGCATGTTGAGCGCGGTGCTCTCGTGAAGTCTCGCAATGACGTTGTTCCACTCGCCATCCTGGTCGTGCGTGTGATGAGCCTCGTCGTTGAGCACCATCAAGAGGCCATCTCGTAACCCGATGCGTTCCCGAAAGTCGGTCAAATCGAGCTTCTTTGTCGGCGGTCGGGGGCCAAGCACGCCGGTCATGGCGTCGGGCTCTTCGTGTGCGCCGCGCGAGTCGCGCTCGTAGAGCTGGTCGATGTTCGTGACGAACAGCGCGCCGTCCGTGTGCGCCTTCTCACCCTCGCCGCGCATCACACAATCCAGCTCCCAAAAGATTTTCATGTCGCGCGGCACGATCGGATCCGCGACGAAAATGCGGCCTCCACCAAAATCCGTGGCGAGTCGCTGAAGCACGATCACATTCGGCGCGACGAGCAGGAACGTGCGCGCATACTCTTTCGCGATATTTTCCTCTTCGCGTTGCGCATTCAGGAACTGCCACGCGACGGCAAGGGCCATCACCTTCGTTTTGCCGCTGCCTGTCGCCATCTTAATGGCGTACCGAGCGAACAAGTCGGTGAAGAAGGGGACGCCGCCGACTTCGGTGGCGTACCGCTCGAGCAGTGCCGTTCTCGATCGAACGCGCTCGTACTCCCAGACGAAAATCAGCGTTTCGACGGCGACCCGCTGCGCCTCGTGATATTTGAAAATCGTTCCGTTCGCCAAACGGTGATCGCTTTCGAACCAGAATGCGAGCAGCCGCCGCGTCGTGTCGGTCGTTCCCTTATATCCGCCAGCCCGCCAAGCCCTCACGGCTTCTCGAAGGGCTGGAACGCACGGCGCCGTTCGTAATCCCGACGTGATGTCGAGGAGATTTCCGGTCCGATCCTCGGCAACGCTGCGACGCTTGGTGGAGCGCTTTTGTTTTCGCTCGGCCACGTTTACTTCACCTCGAGCGAAATCAGCTTGGTCGTGTCACATCCGAGCAAGTCGATGACCTTGATCATCACCGAGTAGACTCCGGGCGTGCCGTAATCGTTTCGCACGTTGAGCTGTAGCTTTGGCTCCTCGCGCGTTCGATACGACTGCCACGCGTTGTGGAACGTGTCGTTCTTGTAGTCCCAATCGATGGCCCAGTAGTCGATCCACTGCGACCAATGCTTGATGGCCTTCCGCACATCTTCAGGCAAGTCTTCTGATGGCATCATGAAGTCGACGAGCTCGATGGTCGCGCTCCGTTTTTTGACCGAGCTCTTTGTCGAGAACACGCGGAGCTCGAAGAAATCCTTGGGCTGAATGTCCTTGATGGCTTTCTTGTCGAGGACGTCTCGCGGGATGCTCTTGAACGAAACATCGACTCTTGCTTCCGCGGCAGTCTGTTTCGCCATCTCGTTCAGCTCGAACGCGAACTCCCAGCCGAGGATGTCGACCGCGGCTTTCTGACCATTTCCATTTTTCGTTTTGCCAGCGATTCGCCAGACCTCGCGCGCGATGGCCTTCACGTCTTCGAGCGTGATCGGAGAATCTACGGGGCCAACATGGACGAAGCGCCCGCGCGTGACGCCATGGATCCACGCATGGCCCTCGATTGGTTCGGCGCGATAGAGCTCAAGAATGAATCGCCGGTAGGCACTTTCTGTCGCCGCTCGATCCTCGGGCTTTTCGAACTCAGCCGACATCCACGCTTTGCGCTCGTATTTGCCCAAGTTCTGAACGACGAAAGGCTTCACTCGGGGAATGCCGAGCAGTCGCTTTCGCGTGGTGTGAATTGCAAAGCGACCGAGGTCACATGCAATCCAACGACGACCCAATTTCTCGGCGACCGCAGCAGTTGTCCCGGAACCGCAGAAGCAATCCAGCACTAGCCCGTCTTCATTTGAGCCGAGCTTCACGATTCTCGCTAACAGCTCTTCAGATTTTTGCGTTTCGTAATAGAGCTTCTCGGGATCGGTGGGACTGGTGATCTTTTTAACGTCGGGCCACCAGTCGTTGATCGGAGTGCCTTCCGGACGGAGCTCCGCGTCAGGTCCTTTGATGGCTGTGCGTCCGCGCTCGATCGTTCCCTGCGAATACGGGCGGTACTGCGTGTTGAACGTCCAGCGGCTGCCCTTGGTGTACCAAAAAATTGTGTCGTGCTTGCGCGGCATCTCGTTTCGAGGAATGCCGCCCCCGCTGTAGCACCACGCGATTTCGTTCCGAAATCCGGCCGCGACCCGAGCCGAATCGCTGTCGAATGCTCCGAGGCCGAATACTTCGTCGAGAACAACCTTGGCGTAGTGGCCCACGTGCCAATCGAGATGAACGAAGATACTGCCATCCTCGGCAAGCAATTCACGAACGAGAACTGCCGTCTCGTAAAACCAACGAAGGTATGAATCGAGGCCGCGTCCCCACGTGTCCCGATACGCCTTCTGCTCGATCATGGACGGCTCTCTGAGCAGTGAGTCGTCACAGTCCGGGATCGTCGCCGTAAACGAGAAGTCGGCGCCCGTGTCGAACGGTGGATCGATGTAGACGAGATTCACCTTGCCCGCGAACTCGGGCAGGAGACTCGGCAGGACATATTTCTTGTCGCCCCAAATGAGCCGATTGCGCCACTCGGTTGGCTTGCCGCTCGCAAATAAATCGAGCGTCCGTGCGCGGTCGCGCGCGCTTTCATTGACCGTCTCGATCGTCTGAAAGGGAAGAGCGAGGCGCACGGGCGCGACGCGCTTGTCGTCGCGATACTTTCCCTCCCAAATCAGCTCCGTCACACGCGCCCCGATCTCGCACGCGTTCGGAACGTCGCTTCGTGAGCGGAACGCCGAGTCTGCCACATGTGCTTGGACACAGATCTACGACATGTGCAGCTGGCTCTTCATCCCTTTTGTGCCTTGCGCCAAGTCGTCTGCAAATGCCTCGCGAAACCAGCCAGCTCGTGGAAGTCGTCCGTCGACGGATTCGCGAGCTGCGAGTCGAACATCAGCTGACTCAAGCTGAGCTTTGCGAGCGTGCCGGGCTTTCCACGGATTCGATCACCCGCCTAGAAACAGGAAAGCGCGAGCCCACTCTTCGCACGATCGAAGCGCTTGCAGCCGCGCTCCGTGTCTCACCCAGCCAGTTTTTTGCGGGCGCCCCCATCCCCGCGGAGCGCGAATCTTCGCGAGCGATGCGGCGGGTCGTCGCGATGCTCGAGGGGCAGCCGGACCGCGTTCTCTCACTCGCCGAAGACGTCGTGACGATTCTCGTCCGACCGGGCACCGATGCAAAAATGGCTTCGAAGAAAAGGCCAGCGCCGACGTTGCGGAAGAAGAAGACCGCACACGCGCGAAGACGTTTTTAGAGATATTTTTCGACGAGGTCTTCGAGCTCGGATTTTTGGGTGACGCCGACGCGGATCGCGCGCACGACGCCCTCGCGATCGAGCACGACCATCGTCGGCAGCCCGTCGACGTCGAAGTGTGACGCGCCATTCGAGTCGTCGAACACCATCGGATAGGAGATTTTTTTCTGTCGCGTCCAAATGCGCGGGAGATTCGGATCTTGATATTGGCTCACGCCGACGACGACGAGCCCCTTGTCGTCGTATTTTTTCCCGACTTGATCGAGGATCGGCGCTTCGATGTTGCAGGGGCCGCACCACGTCGCCCAAAAATCCAAGATGACGACTTTGCCTTTGAGCGCCGACACCGGCATGTTCGTCATCGCTTGCCCATCGGCGCCTTTCGGCAAGCGTTCGGCATTGGCGACGACGGGAAACGAGAGATCCGGCGCACCTTTTCCGACGAACGGCGGATCGTGCCCGCTGAACACACGCGGCAAGAGCGCGATGCCGACGAGCAAGCCCACGACGAGCAAGCACACCGCGAGCGGATAGAGAACTCCGCCGGCGGCGTCGGGGCTCGGCTCGGAACGCGTAGTCATCCTGTTTTCGATAGCACGGGTTGGGAACGTGCGGCATCGGGGGTGACACGCGGCAAGTGCATGACGAACCGCGCGCCGCCGAGATCGGTGCTTTTTCCGACGTCGATCGTGCCACCGTGCTCGACGACGATTTTCTTCACGATGGCAAGACCGAGCCCGCTGCCGTCGTGCTTGGTGGTGAAATAGGGATCGAAGACGCGCGCGAGCGCTTCGTTCGGAATGCCCGGACCGTCGTCCTCGACCACGATCGCGGCGCCCGTCCCTTCGCGTTTCGCGCTCACGCGGACGTGGCCGAGCGCGTCAGGATCCGCGGGTTTTTCTCCTGGTTTCGTCTCCGCTTTCGGATGCGCGTCGCGAATGGCCTGCACCGAGTTGCGCACGAGATTCACGATGACGCGCCGGAGCATCTGCTTGTCGATCGGCGCACGCAGCTCGTCTTCCGGAAGTTGCCACGCGACGTCGACGTTCGCCGCTTCGCTCGATTCGTCGCCTTCGCCCGTCTCCTCGAGATGCGCGAGCTGCTGCGAGCAGTCGTGCAAAAATTCGCGCAGGCTCTCTTCTTTCAGCTCCGCGCGCGGAAGCCGCGCGAAGTTCGAGAAGCTCGTGACGAGCCGCCGCAACGTGCCGACCTCCTCTTCGACGATCTCGAGCGTCGTGTCGAGGAGCTCGCGAAAGCGCGGATCCTCTCCCGCGTATTTCTTGTGACACTCCTGCACGGCGAGCTGGATCGGCGTGAGCGGATTTTTGATCTCGTGCGCGAGGCGCTGCGCCATTTCTTGCCACGCGCCCATTCGCTGCAAAAATTCGATGCGCGTGCGGGATTGCTGCATCTCGCCGAGCATGCGATTGAACGTGCGTGCGAGATCCGTGAGCTCGTCGGATCCGGTGACGGGCACGCGCACGGTCATGTCGCCCTGACCTACTTTCTCGATCGCCGTCGCCAGTCGATTGATTCGGCGCGTGACCCCGCGCGCGAGGACCGTTCCGAGCATCAACGTGAGAAGGATCGTGATGCCGAGAAGCACGGCGAACGCGTAGATGTAGCCTTGATAGAGCTCGGAGCGCGAAGCCTCGATCTGGTGATATTTCGTGACGACGTTGCCCGTGGTCTCGAGCTCGTCGAGGCGTTTGCGATCGATCGCGAACGGGGCCGCGGCCATCGGGCCGGCTTCGTCGTCGGTGAGCGGGCGCGCGACGTCGAGGCTGCGTTCCGTGGCTTCGTCGACGGGTCTCCCGCGATCGCGCTCCGCGAGCACGTTGCCGTCGGCGTCGAGAATCTGCAATTTCACGAGCTCGGGATAACGCGGGAAAATCGTGTCGATCTGCGCTTCGACGAGCTCGGAGTTGTGCTTCTTCGCGGCCTCGCGGAGCACCTCGTCGGCGGCAATGGCATCGGTTTGATGCCGCATGTCGTCTTTGATCGCTTTGACGTAGTCCTTCGTGACGTCGACGCCGCGATCGAGCTGCTTGCCGATCTCCGGGTTGAACCAGATCGCGGAGGCTTGCGAGAACATCTTGTTCGCGAGCCACACCGCAGCGATGAGCGGCAACGTCGCGGTGATGAAGACGACGACCGCGAGCCTCCGTTCGGTTTTGCCGATGACCGCCAAATTAACCTCGCAAAAAGATACTACGCCCTCGTGCGAAGCACGATTCGCCTCCCTCTAAAGTCCGAACCAAGGCATTTCGTGGACGAAGTCTTGTTTGTCGATGCGGCCGACGAGCACGATTTTTTCGACGCCGGTCTTCACGACGGGCTCGGGGAACGCGTCGCACGGCAAGAACGCGCCTTTCTCGAAGCCGCCCGCAGCCAGCCAAAAAAGGTGGATTCCTTTCGAGCCGGCGCACGCCACGAGCAGGATGCGACCGTCGCCGACGACGAAAAAATCGATCCAACGAAAGTCGTAGTCCCCGAAGCGCTCCGGTGACGGGAAGTCGGCGCCGACGTCACGAATCTCCGGCACGTGCGCCCTCAAATACTTGTAGAATACATCATAGGTGGGTTTCGTGATCCGCGGCAGCTTGCGCTCTCCCGCCAAGAATTTCGGAAGCGCATCGAAGTCGCGCGTGGGCTCTTCGACGTGCGTGCGATAGCGATCCGCGAGTGATCCTCCGAGCGCGCTCGCGAAGGCTTCGTCCGCGAGCGATTTCAGCCACCAATGAAAGACGGCGAGCTTCGCCGTGCCGACGCGGCTCTCGAGCACGACGACGCTCTCCCAAAGTGGGCGGCGCACGCTCCATTCCGCGCTCCGTCCTCGTCTTGCGCACTCACCGACGTACGCCGCACCGTGCACGACGACGTTGAAGAGCTCGCTCTCCGCCGTTCCTGCCGCGCCGTGCTCGGACCACGCGTCACGGCGCGCGAGAGTCAGCGCTGCGCTCAAGCGATGCACGCTCGCGTCCGAAAAATCCAACGTCAGATCTTCGCCGAAGAGCGCCTTCGATCGGCCGACGAACACGTTCGCGGCGTCCGTGAGATGACCGAAAATGGCGCTATTTTTAGCCGGATTCGCGTCTTCGGTGCGTGCCTTCTGCAGGTTCTCGAACGCGTCCGCCGGATAGAGCGGCAGAAAGTACCGCACGAAGATCTCTTGGGCGTCGAGCGCGCGCACGAGGCGACTATACTCCGTGCGTGCTGACGAGCGACGTCGCTTTCGAAGGCTGGACCACGGAAGATTGGACGAGGCTCGTCCATCTCTGGAAGCCGCGCGCCGCCGACGTCGAAGACGAGCCGAATCGTCCGCGTGGCGGCGTCATCGTGATTCACGACGGCGAGCGCGTACGAAAAATCTTGAGCACGAAGAGCGGCCGCGTCGTGCCGACGAAAGAAGAAGGGCTGCCGTCGCTCGAGGAGCTGTGCAATCGGCAGCGCGCGAGCTGGGGGCTCTCCGCGAAATTCGGCGCGCTCGACGACGTGATGGAGCGCTTCGGTGCGCGCGCGCGCCGGCATGACGACCTCACGCAGCAAGTCATCACGCTCGTCTCCATCGTGCGTGATTTGATCGACGAAGGCGCGATCGAGAGCTGGCCGCGCCGGCTCCGCGGCGTGCCGGTGCCGACGGCAAGCATGATCGATCGCACGCTCGACGCGGTATGCGAAGACGGTCGCGCGATCTGCCTCGGCATGTTCGACGAGGGCGCGCTGTGGACCGCGCTCGTCTTGCGCCGTCGTGGTCGCGGCTTCGATACGATCGCGGGACCCGCCGAGCTCCGACCCGCGATGGGCCTTCTTTCCGGGGATTTTCGGCGGGACTATCGTCATCTCGAACGCGCGGTCGAAGAACGTTACGCGCCGCTTTCGCTCGGCCTCTATGCGGAGGTCGAGACGTTTCGCACGTTGCAGGTCGACGCGCGACCAGGTGCGTGGGGACGCGCGGTCGCCGTGCGTGACGTCGTCGTTTCGCCGGTGCCGGCGGCGATCGGGCTCGCGCTCGGCGTGGATGCGGCGCGGCTCGCGTTCGACAAAGCGAAGGTCGTCGCGTCACGCGTGGATTTTTTCGGCATGCTCGATCCGCTCGCGGCGATGATGCGGAAGCGTCTCGGCTCGGCGGCGGGCGATCGCGACGTGTCCAAAGTGCTGGGATTCGATCCGATGGCCGCGCTGCGCTCGCTTTTGAGGCGATGACCCGCGACAAGACGCCGCGCATCGGCCTTTTCCGTACTACCTGAGGCGTATCGCGTACCGCGACGCGGAGGCGTATCGTAGCGGAGCGCGAGCCATGATGACCGGAGGGCACGACGAGCTCGAGGCGATCCGCCTGATTGCGCGAACGCGCAAGACGCACGATCTCGCCGCGCTTTGCGGTGAGATGCAAATCATCGCGGCAGCGTCGACGTACAGCGAGCGCGCCGCCATCTATCTGTTGACGCCTGATCGCACGAAGCTCGCGATGGCGACGACACCCTACGGTTACGAGGGCGATCTCGCGGAAAAACACCGCATGGCGCCCCTCGATAGCCCGATCCTCGGCGAGGTCATTCGTAAGCTGATACCGCTCGTCTTCAGCGCGAGCAGCCTCCCCGACGCGTATCGTGAGGCGTCGGTTCGAGCTGGATTCGTCGAGTACGCGGTCGTTCCTCTTCATTCGGACGGCGTGCTCACGGGCACGTTGAACCTCGCGCGCACGCGCTCCGAGCCGTACGCGAAGGACATCGTGCAGCTCGCGCTCACGTTGGGCGATCAGATTTCGGTGCAGATCGAACGCGCGCGTCTATATCTCGCGGAGAAAGAGCGGTCGGAGAGCCTCGCGCGCGTGAACGCGGATCTTCTCCGGAGCTACGAGGAGCTCGCAAGCGCGCAAACGGAGCTGATTCGCCAAGAGCGACGTGCGAGCCTCGGCGAGCTCGCGGTGCTCGTCGCGCACGAGGTGCGGAATCCGCTCGGCGTCATGTTCAACGTCGCCGCGGAGCTTCGAAAAATTCCCGCCGTGCCGCCGAGCGCATCGCTGCTCGTCGGAATCTTGGAAGAAGAGGCCGCGCGTCTCGAACGCATCGTGCACGCCTTTCTCGATTTCGGTCACCCCATCACGCCGACGTTCAAACGCGTGAGCGTCCGCAATGTCGTCGACACCGCGATCGAGCTGACGACGCGTGCCCTTTCGATCACGGCGGCCACTTGGCACGTCGAAGTCGAAACCGGCGCTTCCGAGCTGGAGGCCGACGAGCACCTCCTCGGACAGGCGCTCGTCAGCTTGCTCACGAACGCCGCCGAGTCGCAGTCGCTTCGCGGGACGATTTACGTTCGCGCACGATGCAGCGGAAACGGGGGAAATGAGCGTCTTCTCCTCTCCGTCGAAGACGAGGGCACCGCCGTCGATCCGCGCATTCTCGATCGCGTCTTCGATCCGTTCTTCACGACGAAAGCCTCGGGAACGGGCCTCGGTCTCGCGATCGTCAAACGAAACGCCGACGCTCACGGAGGAGAGGTCACCATCGCGCCCGGCCGCTCGAAGGGCACGATCGTGACGATGAGCGTGCCGATCGTCGCCCAGAGCTCGAAGGCCGGAGGAATCACTGCAAGCTAAACACGATCCTGCGCGCGCTTGCATACCGCGCGCGATTGCTCGCACGATCGAACGCTTCGAGGCGCTTCGCCGGCCGCAAGGATTCTTCGAAGGTTTCTCCGACGCCGGCGTCGTGTTCGACGCGGCGAACGTGCTCCTTTCGCGTTTCGTCGGCGAGAGTTGGCCCGAAGATTCGATGCGCATCTCCGCGAAGATGCGTCATGTGCTGACAGGCCAAGATTCCTCCGGTCTTTTTTTTCTTTATCCAGGCGGGCCCGTCAGCGTGCATGCGACGCGCATCGTCGTCATGGCGATCGATCGCGTGCTCGAGTCGAATCCGGATCTGTTACTGGCCTTCCGCGAGGAGCTGCGATCGGCGCGCGAACGTGCGCACGGAGGCATCGAGCGGCCGCCTGCGAATCGCCTCGAGCTCGCGTACCTCTTCGGCTTTCGCTGGATGATCGAAGCGCTCGACGCGAACGCGGCGGCAACGTCTCGCGATTTTCCGACGCCGAGCCTCCTCGTGCTCTTGCCGATCATGATGAGCGGGCTTCTTCCGAAGATCGTATGGCGAAGGACGGATCGCATCGTCTACCCGTTCATCGCGGTCTTGCCGCAGCTCCTTTCGCTGAGCGCGTGGCGTGCAGTCGGAACGTCACGCGCCGGCCGAGCCTTCTTGCGGTTCTTCGACAAGCTGCCGACGCCGTTGCGACGCCTGAAGTCGAAAGCAGGACGCGCCGCCGCGCATTGGCTCTTCGCGCGCCAAGACGAAGGCGGAGGTTTTTATTACTCGCCGCTCTACACGTATCTCTTCGTCGCGGGCCTGCGTGATGCGTCTTCGCTCGCGGAGTCGGAGCTCCTCTCGCGACGCGCCGACGCTGCGATCGCGAGAGCGCTCGTCTACATTCGCGCGCGTGAGGTCGACGTGCCCACTGGCATTTCGACGAGCTTCGTCGCCTCGGACATTTGGGATACGACCGCGGTCGCAACGTCGCTGCTCGATGCGCCGCCTGGCGTGCTGCCACCGGTGCTCACGCCGGAGGCGCTCGGCGCGTACCCGATCACGCTGCAGAGCGCATCGGGAGGATTTTCGTACGGTCGCGGGTCGAAATTTCCCGACGTCGACACGACGGGGCTCGTGATGGGTCTCTTCGCCGAGCTCGTACGCCGTCATCCGGCCGCGGCCGAGCGCGACGCGATGGTCGACAGCGCGATTCGAGCTTTCGATTTTTTGGAGAAGCATCGCAGCGCGGCGGGCGGCTTCAATGCATGGACCATTCGACACGGCGAAAATCCGCCGCCATTGCCGTCGGAATTCACGTCGATGCTCTTCGACGTGTCGTCGGCCGACGTGACGGCGCGCATCATGGTCTCGCTCGGACGCGTGATGGCGCTTGCAAGTGAGGACGCGAAAGCGCGCGAGGATTTCGGAGCGGCGCGCCTCGAAAAAGCGGAGCGATTGCGAAAGAAAGGTCTCGCGTATTTGCTCGCGGCGAAAGACGTCTCGAGCGGGCTTTGGCCCGCGCGATGGAGCCTCGGATTCATCATCGGCACGCGCTTCGTCTTCGACGCGCTCGAAAGCTATCCCGAGATCCGCGACGAGACCGACGCGCTTCGTGATGCCGCCGCGCGCACGCTCGTCCAATGCCAAAACGCCGACGGTGGCTTCGGCGAGTCGCCGGATTCGGATCTCCGCGATCGATTTTCACCTTCGCGGTCGAGCGCACCGTTCATCACCGCCGCCGCCTACGGAATCTTGGCGAAAGCCCGAGGACCGCTCGCGAGCGAGGCTGCGACGCGCGCGCTCGAAAATCTGCTTCGCACGCAGCAGCCCGAGGGCACGTGGCAGGAGGTGAGCTTGTGCACGCAATTCGCCGGGCTCTATGCGAGCTACGCGCTCATGACCGAGGTGGCGATCGCAACGACTCTCTTTCGCGCGAAGAAGTAAGATCGGCGCATGGCGTATCCGCCGATCGATCGTTTTGGAATCATCGGAAACATGGACACCATCGCGCTCGTCGGCATGGACGGGTCGATCGACTTCATGTGTTTCCCGTTCTTCGACTCGCCGTCGGTGTTCGCCCGCCTGCTCGACTCCGAAGAGGGGGGCTTCTTCCAAATCTCGCCCGTGCTCGACGATGCTCGGCACAAGCAAATGTATCTGCCGGACACGAACGTGCTCTTCACCCGATTTCTCTCGAGCGCGGGCGTCGCCGAGATCTCGGACTTCATGACCCTCGAGAAAGGCGAGCACCGCGTCGTTCGGCGCGTGAAGACCGTGCGCAGAGAAATCCGCTTCCGGATGGATTGCAAGCCGCGCATGAATTACGGACGCGATGCGCACACGCTCGGCATCTCCGGCGACTCGGCGATCTTCGAGAGCCAGGGCGCGCAAAAGCTCACGCTCCGCCTTCGATCGAGCGTGCCGCTCACCGCGCACGAGGGCGCCGCCGTCGCCGAGTTCACGCTCGGCGTGGGCGAATACGCGACGTTCATTCTCGAGGAGGCGAACGCGGGCGTCGATTCGCCGAGCACCCACCCCGATTACCCTTCGAGCTCGTTCAAGGACACGGCTGATTTCTGGCGGCGCTGGGTGGCGCGCTCCACGTATCGCGGTCGCTGGCGCGAGGTCGTGAACCGTTCCGCGTTGACGTTGAAGCTGCTCACCTCGCGAACGCACGGCTCGATGGTCGCTGCGCCCACGTTCGGTCTCCCCGAAGAGATCGGCGGCGAGCGCAATTGGGATTATCGCTACACGTGGGTTCGCGACGGCTCGTTCACGCTCTACGGTCTCATGCGACTCGGGTACACCGAGGAGGCCGGCGCGTTCATGCGCTGGTTCGAAGATCGGTGCGCGGAGCTCGAGCCCGACGGCTCGCTGCAGATCATGTACGGCATCGACGGCCGGCATCGTTTGACGGAGGAGACGCTTCCGAATCTCGACGGCTACATGGGATCGAAGCCGGTGCGCATCGGCAACGGCGCGTACGATCAACTGCAGCTCGACATCTACGGCGAGCTCTTGGATTCGATTTACCTCTACGACAAATACGGCGAGGCCATCTCGCGCGACCTCTGGATGAACGTGCGCAGGCTGGTCGATTGGACCTGCGATCACTGGAAGCTCCCCGACGAAGGCATCTGGGAGGTGCGTGGAGGCCGCCGCGAATTTCTGTTCTCACGCGTGATGTGTTGGGCCGCGCTCGATCGCGGCATTCGGCTCGCGCGCAAACGCGGATTCCCGGCGCCGCTCGAACGATGGGAGTCGGTGCGCGACGAAATCTACGAGGAAATCCACACGCGGTTCTGGGACGCGAAGCGCGGCGCGTTCGTGCAGTACGAAGGTGCGCCGACGACCGACGCGTCGGCGCTGCTCATGCCGCTCATCAAATTCATCAGCCCCACCGATCCTCGTTGGCTGTCGACGCTCCGCGCGATCGAAGAGGACCTCGTCGACGACTCACACGTGTATCGCTACAAGCACGGCGAAGCCGCGTACGACGGGCTCCGCGGTCGCGAAGGCACGTTCTGCATCTGTACGTTTTGGTACGCCGAGTGTCTCGCGCGCGCGGGCGACCTCGATCAAGCGCGATACTGCTTCGAGAAAATGCTCGGCTATTCGAATCATCTCGGGCTCTTTCCCGAGGAGCTGGGGCCCGCCGGCGAGCATCTCGGAAACTTTCCGCAGGCGTTCACGCACATCGGTCTCATCAGCGCCGCTTTCTATCTCGATCGCGAGCTCTCACGTCGCGGCCGGGGATGACCGCGCCGAAAGAGCGGCAATTGGCGCAGCTCCTCACGCGTGCCAGACTTGGGGGTGACCCGTCTCGCAGCATTGGGACCGGTGCTCGCCGTTTTGGTCGTTGCGCTTCCCACCAAATCATCCATCGCTGACGCGCAGCCGCGCGCGGCGTGTCCCGCGGGAATGCTGCGCGTGCACGGCAAGCGCTGCGAAGAGCCCGTGTCGCGATGTCTCGAATGGATCGACGGGCCGGAGGCAGGATCCGCGCGTCGATGCGGGCGATACGCGCCGACGCGCTGCCAAGGCAAAGGAATCCTGTTGGATTTCTGCGTCGACGTCGACGTGCACGCGTCCGCGAGCGATTTGCCCGATGTCCACGTCACCTTCGACGACGCATCGCGAACGTGCAGCGCCGAAGGAAAGCGACTCTGTCGCGAGAGCGAGTGGACGTTCGCATGCGAAGGTGAGGCCGCGCTCCCGTATCCCACCGGCCTCGTGCGACCGAGCTTTCCGCTGTGCAACGAAGACCGCATGGACCTCGTCGACGACAAACATCACATTCGAGACCTCCGCATGCCGGCGAGCGATCTCACGTCGTGCGTCAGCCCGTTCGGCGTGCGCAACATGACGGGAAACGTCGACGAATGGACGGCGCGCGATCTCACGTGGGGTCCGTACAAATCGGCATTGAAGGGCGGATGGTGGCTGCCGGGTCGCAACCGCTGTCGACCGGCGACCGTGGCGCACAACGAGCAGTACGCGGATTTCCAAGTCGGCTTTCGCTGCTGCGCGGACGCGCGACCCTGACGAGCGCTCAATACGCGTGCGCCGGCCAGCCTGACGCCGTCGAATACTGCTTGTACGCGTCGAGCACGGCGTTGTCGTACGTCGTGTTGTAGTCCGTGCAGCTCTTCGTGCTGCCGTAGGAGTTGAAGTCGCCGATGGCCATCATCGTGTACTGGTCCTCGGTGCAGCCGGAGAACTTCGCTTTTTCTTGCGCGCGATTGCCCGCGATTCCGGAGATCCCGAGCTCGATCGCCACCTCGGGATTGAAACAAGAATTCGTCCAATCTGCGCTACCCGGATCCGTATCGAGATCGGGGTGACCGTTCGGCAGGATTCCCAGCGTGCTCGATCCGCCGCATTGCGGGCCGCTCTGCATGACGCCGAGACACGCGCATTCTTGATCCGTCCAATTGCTTTGCGGACAGCACCCCGTGTTGCCCGTGCAACCAACTGCGTCGTACTGGAAGCGCGATTCCACGTAGATGATCGCCTTGAAGATCATCGCGTCGGGCTCGCCGTATTTCGTCGTGAGCATGAGGATCGGACAGTCGTACATGTCGACCGAGTTTCCGTTGAAGAGCGGCGCGAGATTCGTCTTCAGCGGATCGGCCGCACAAATCCCAGCGTCGATCGCACCGTCGAAGGTCGAGCCGATCGCGCCGTCGTTGCCTCCGCTGCCGCCGTCTTTGTTTCCGATGCCACCGTCGATGTCGGTGGTGCTGCCCTCGCCGCTCGTGCAAGCCGCAGGCAAGATCAGCGTGCCGAGCGTCAACGAGGTCGCGAGCGCGAGAAGCGGCCGGCGCATCGGTCGAGCGTAGCAGGTCGTCGGTTCAAGCGACTGACGTACCCGATTTGAACATCTGCCCAATACGACAATCGGCTGTCGAAGACGTTAGATAGGCAGTGGGGGCACCTTCAATCGCTCGACGCGTCGCTCGGGCTTCGTGCGTCGTCCGGGGCGAGCGTGCTCGTCGAGCCGCCGTCGTCGAGGCATGTGGCTTTGCGATTCGCCGCTGCGAGCGCGAGCTCACACTCGGGGCTCGAGCCGCTCGTGTCGAACAGCGGCGGATACGGCGGGCACGTCCTGCTGACGTACACGGCGACGCCGGCCTCGGGATCGGGTGGCGTCGCGATGCACGTGAGGTCGCAGGATTGGCCCGTGTCGTTGCCGCTCACCGTGTCGACCGCGGTCACCGAGTCGAGGCAGTCGCGAACCGGATCGTATTCTTGTCCGAAGAAGACGTGCGTCGGCGAGTCCGTGCATGCGCTCGTGCCGAGGCTCACGATCAAGCCGAAAAATAGGCAGATCGTGACGCCGGCGGCGAGCGCGCGGATTTTCATGTCGCCGGTTTGGCCGGCGCGGCGGTCGGTGCGGGCGGCTCGACGGTGCGAATGTGGAGCTCGGTGAGCTGCTCGGCCTCGACGCGATTCGGTGCGTCGGTCATCAGGTCCGTTCCCTTTTGCGTCTTCGGATACGGAATCACGTCACGCAAGCTGTCCGCTCCCGAGAGGAGCATCGCGAGACGATCCATTCCGATCGCGATGCCTCCGTGCGGCGGTGCTCCGTAACGAAGCGCATCGAGCAAGAACCCGAACTTCTGCCGCGCGTCTTCGTCGGTGATGCCGAGCGCGCGAAACACCTTCGCTTGCACGTTCGTGTCGTGGAGGCGGATCGATCCGCCGCCGATCTCGAATCCGTTCAACACGAGGTCGTAGCGATAACAAAGGACCTTGCCGGGATCGGTGTCGAGCATCTCGACGCATTCGTCGTGAGGGCGCGTGAACGCGTGATGGGCGGCGGCCCACGTCTTCTTGTCCTCGTCGTATTCGAAGAGCGGCGGATTCACGACCCAGAGAAAGTTGAAGCTCCCGCCGTGGCCGACGTCGGGAATGAGCTTCATCTTCTTCGCGAGGTGCACGCGCAAGTTCGCCATCACCGTCTGCACGGTGGACGCTTTGCCGAACTGGAAGAAGAGGTAGTCGCCGTCTTTTGCGCCTGTTGCCGCGTTGATCGCTTCGCGCATTTCGGCGCTCACCGTCTTTGCGAGCGGCGATTGCGTCCAATTTCCCGACGCGTCGACCTTCGCGCGCGCGAGACCCTTCGCGCCCATGCCTTTCACGAAGTCCTCGAGCTTGTCGACCTCGGTGCGCGACAAATTCGTGCCGGGCACGCGCATCGCTTTCACGATTTCGCTCGGTAAATCCCGCCTCAATTTGCCGCTCGCGAATTTCTCGGCGATGTCGGCGAAGAACGGAATTCCGCCGCCTTTGTGCTGGATGACGAGCTCGGTGAGGTCGGTGTGGGGCATCTCGAAACGCAAATCCGGTTTGTCGTTTCCGTATTTGCCCATCGATTCTTCGAACGGCATCTGCGGAAATCGACCGCTCGGATATTTTTCGAGAAGGTCGATCTTGAGGACGTCTTTCCAGATCTTGAAGATGAGACCTTCCATGACGCGGAAGACGTCGTCTTGGTTCACGAAGCTCATCTCGACGTCGATCTGCGTGAACTCGGGCTGGCGATCGAGCCGCAGATCTTCGTCGCGGAAGCATTTGACGATCTGAAAATATTTGTCGAAGCCCGCCACCATGTAGAGCTGCTTGAAGAGCTGTGGGCTCTCCGCGAGCGCGTAGAATTTTCCCGCGTGCATGCGGCTCGGCACGAGGAAGTTACGCGCGCCGCCGGGCGTGTACTTGCAGAGTACAGGCGTTTCGAGCTCGAGAAATCCCTGGTCGTCGAAGTAGCGGCGCGTCGTTTGATGAATGCGGTGACGAACCCGGAGCGTGCGCTGCAGAGGCGCGCGGCGGAGATCGAGGTAGCGATACTGGAGCCGCTTTTCCTCCGACGTGTCGATCTGATCTTGGATCTCGAACGGCGGCGTGTCGGCTTTGTTGAAGACGGTGAGCTCGACGACGTGAATCTCGATTTCGCCAGTCGGAAGACGCGGATTTTTGTTCGTGCCGCGCGAGACGACCGTGCCGCGAACTCCAATGACCCACTCCGAGCGCAGGGATTGCGCGACGTCGTACGCCTTCTTCGGCGCGTCGCCGTGACCCTTCAAGTCCGGATCGAACACGAGCTGCGTGATGCCTTCGCGATCGCGGAGATCGACGAACACGCATCCGCCGTGATCGCGATAGCTCGCCACCCAGCCGAAGAGGACCACGTCTTTACCGGCGTCGCCCGCACGAAGCTCGCTGCAATGGTGCGACCGTTTGAGCTCGTCGATGAATCTTGCCACGGTGGAATCCTCCGAATCGGCGCGCAGCATAGCCAAAACCCGGCATGACCGAAACTTGCCCGCAGCGCGGAGAGATGCGTGTACTCAGGCCGTGGCCGAAGAAGATCGCGAAATCCCCGGTCGAAATGCCCTCGCCGTCTCGCCGTGGCGTGAGCGCGCCTTCGCTGCCGTCGTGTCGCTCGGGACCTTCGCCGCGGCGCTCTTTCACGCGCGGCCGACATCGGATGCGACGCACGACGAGGCGATCGTCCGCGTCCTCGGCTTCGGGTTCGTCGGCGCATGGCGGGCGCTCGACGCGCTCGTCACGCTTCCATTCGCTCTTCTCCCGGGTTCGATGTCGATTCATCGCGCCGAGATCGCGAGCGCGCTCGGTGCTGCGATCGCGGCCGCCGTTCTCTATCGGCTGACGCGAAGCCTGCTCGAACGATGCGCGAAGGCCGACTGGCTCGGTCCGTTCGTCGCGGCGATCGCGACGTGGGCCACGGTCCTCGGAACGGCGTGGCAAGCCGAGGCCGCGAGCCCGGGCGGGGCGACGTGGGGCGCGCTTTTGCCGTTCATTTTCGTGCTGATTTTCGTCGAAAAATACGTGCAAAATGCACGTTTTGCTCTCGGCGCGCTCGCGTGCGGTCTCGCGATTTCCTACGAGCCCCTCGTCGGCGCGGCGAGCGTGGCAGGCGCGGTGACGTTTCTCGCGATGACGCGCACGCGACCGAATCGAGCCGATGTCGTCCAAGCCGTTCCCGCGATCCTGATCGGCGCCGGCGGCCCGATCGCGTTCGCGCTGTCGCGCCGGAGCGTCTCGCCGCTCTCGCTCCCGTTCGCGTCTCCTTTCGTGGGATGGCTCGGCACCACGCAGCCGACGACGCGTGGCGATCTCGCCTCCTTCGCCCATACCGAGCTCGGGTGGGTGGCGCTCTTCGCGGCGGGCGTCGGTCTCGTCTTGGCGGCGATGGTCCCGAAGGCGCGTGCGCTCGCAGCCGCGGTCCTCGCCACGATGCTCCCGCTCGCGCTCGCCGTATTTCTCGGCGCGCCGGCGGGCCCGGATCGCTATGCGGCGGCGTCTCTTGCTCTCGTCGCGGCGGCCAATGTTCTCGCCGCGGTCGGTATGCAGGCGGCGGTGCGAGCGGTGGCCCGCGCGAACGTACCTTTCGCGCAAGCGAGCGCCGCGATGATCGTCGTGCTCGAGCTCACGTTCGCAGCCGTGTCGTTCGACGAATCGTCGCTCGCCGCGATCGACCGAAAAAATAGGCTCGGCGCGCATTGGGACGCGGACGCGCTCGATGCCGTTCCCGATCACGCGATCCTGTTCGTGGCCGATCCGCGCATCATGCTGCATCTCGCCGCGGCGCGTGCGGCGGGGACGTTGCGCGCGGATCTCACCATGCTTTCGCTCTCCGACATCGCGGGTCCAGCGATGCTCGATGCGCTCGCGAAAGATCCGAATCTCGCGCCGATCGTTCGCGACGTGGCGCTGACGGGATCCGCGAGCGAGCTCTCACTCGCTACGCTGGCGTCCTCGCGCCCGGTGCTCGTGCAATACGATTCGAAATGGGACAAGTCGCTGACGCGCCACTTGGTGCCCGCGGGATTTTTCGACGTGTTCATGCCGGAGCCGCACGGCGTGACCGATCGCAAGCGCGCGCTCGATGCGTTCTTGCCGCTGCGCGAAAAAATCGAGAAAGAGGTGAGCGTGCCGCGCGATCCGGAGATGACGGCGGTGAGCGCGTCTCTCATGCGCGCGCGCCTCGACGCGCTCGTGGCCATCGACGAGCGAGATCTTCTTCCTCGTGCGATCGACGACGTGCGCGCGTTCGCGCCCGATGACCCCGTAGCGAATCGGCTCGTCTTGAAGCTCGTCGCCGCGCGCGCCGTGAGCTCCACGAAGTAGCTATTTTTTGGCTGTTTTCGCGTTCTGGCGCGAGACGAGCGTCCAGCCGATCAACTTGTAGAGCACGCGGGCGCCGACGTTCGCATCCCACTCGTCGTCGCCGTCGCCGGGCGAGACCTCGTTGAGATCGAAACCGACGATCTTTTTTCCTGCCGTGACGGCGGCGCCGAGGATCGCCGACGCTTCATGGAACGAGATGCCACCGGGCACGGGCGTCCCCGTGCTCGGACAAAGCGTCGGGTCGAGGCCGTCGATGTCGAACGAGACGTAAATATCTTCGGGGAGCTCCGCGACCGCGGCGGCAATCACGGCGTCGAAATTTCCGAGCCTCCGTGCTTTCGCGAGATCGACGTCGAACACGGTGACGATCTTGCCGCCGCTCTCCTTCATGCGAACGTTTTCTTCTTCGCAAAAATCGCGAATGGCAAATTGCACGATCTTCGCGATGCCCGGGATCTTGCGATGCACGTTCTCCATGATCGACGCGTGCGACCATTCGAAGCCTTCGTAGGCGCGTCGCAAGTCCGCGTGCGCGTCGACGTGGAGCACGCCGAGGCCGGGAAACTTTTCCGCGTACGCCTGCAGGATGCCGAACGGCGTCGAATGATCGCCTCCGACGAGGCCCACGATTTTGTCGCGATCCAGCCATTTTTTCGCGGTTTCGTACACGAGCTCGTTCACTTTTTCGCTCGCCCGATTCACGCGAAGAAGCGCCGCCTCGAGCCTCGCGTTGCCCTCCACGCGCCCGGCCGCTTCGATGACGAGCTCGGCGTCCGCGCGAGCCTCCTCGTTCAGCGAACGGACGGCTTCGAGATCGCCCACGAGCGCGATTCCGGCTTCGTACGGTTTGCCCGTCTCGATGTCGAAGAGATCGACTTGCTTCGACGCTTCCAAGATCGCCTCGGGCCCGTTGTGGGTACCCGGCCGGTACGATGTCGTCGCATCCCACGGAACGCCGAGGAGCACGATCTTCGCCGTCTCCGGCGTGTCATCCAGCCCGAAAATTCCGGAGTCCGGAAGCGCTGCTGCATTCGGATCGAACACGCGTAGGCAATAGCACAGGGTCTCGCTATCGTCGGCGTCATGTCCGACACGAAAAAGCTCCGCGAGATTTTCCAGAAACGGGGCATCAAGCACGTCAAGGTCGGCGGGTTCGACATCGACGGCGTGCTCCGCGGCAAATACGTCAGCCTCGAAAAATTCTGGGGCGCGATCGAATCGGGCTTCGGCTTTTGCGACGTCATCTTCGGTTGGGACATCGGCGACGTGCTCTACGACAACGCGAAGGTCACGGGCTGGGAGACCGGCTACCCCGACACGCACGCGAGGATCGATCCGGCGAGCTTTCGCGTGATTCCATGGGAGCCGGACACGGCCGCGTTCCTCGTCGACTTCGTGACGAAAGATGGCAAAGCGCACCCGTCGTGCCCGCGTTCGCTCTTGAAAACGATCTTACGAAAGGCCGAAAAACAAGGCTATTCGGTGAGCGTCGGCGCCGAGTTCGAGTTCTTCGTGTTCCGCGAGACGAGCCAGTCGCTTCACCAAAAGGGATTTCGAAATCTCGAGTCGCTGACGCCCGGCATGTTCGGTTACTCGTGGCTGCGCGAAGGTCAGAACCAAGATTTCATGCACGCGATCTTGGATCGCATGGCCGACTACGACATCGACATCGAGGGTCTCCACACCGAAACCGGCCCCGGCGTCTACGAGGTCGCGCTTCGTTACGACGAGGCGCTCCGCATGGCGGACAAAGCCGCGCTCTTCAAGACGGCGATGAAGGAGCTGTGCGCGCAGCGCGGTCTCACGTGCACGTTCATGGCGAAGTGGAACCACGAGCTGCCCGGATCGAGCGGTCACCTCCATCAATCGCTCTGGAAAAAAGGCAAGAACGCGTTCTTCGACGCGAAGGGCGAGGCGACGCTCAGCGACACCGCGCTCCATTACCTCGGTGGACAAGTCGAGCTCATGCCGCAGCTGACCGCGCTCTATTCGCCCACCGTGAACAGCTACAAGCGTTACGTGCCCGGCGTGTGGGCGCCGCTCACCGCGTCGTGGGGAATCGAAAATCGCACGTGCGCGATCCGCGTCATCGGCGGTGACGAAAAGTCGACGCGCCTCGAATATCGGCAGACGGCGGCCGACATCCAACCGCACACCGCGATCGCGACGTGTCTCGCGGCGGGGCTTTGGGGAATCGAAAATGAAGTCGCGCCGCCGCCGGCGTCGAAAGGCGACGCGTCGTTCGCGAAGAAGCTCGCGCCTCTGCCGCGCACGTTGAAAGAAGCGACGGCGCTGCTCAAAGCGTCGCAGGAAGCCCGCGACATCCTGGGCGAGCCGTTCGTCGACCACTACGTGCGCACGCGCGAGTGGGAGGTGCGGCAGTTCGAGCGAGTCGTGACCGAGTGGGAATTGAAGCGCTACTTCGAAAGCATCTGACCAAAGCACCAGATATCTGCTCGGCGCGACACCTAGGAAGGTGACCGCCAAGTCGCCAAGAACAGGAGGTGAAAGGACCTGGACCTGGATCCCTTCATCCTTGGCGGCCTCTGCGGCTTGGCGGTTTGCCTTTATTTTCTCCGGTAGACGCTCACGAACGGCACGCCGTCTTGCGTCAGCACGTACGCCGGCGACGTGTGTCCGTAGGCGACCCAGATTTGATCGTCGACCTCGTTCATGTGCAGCTCGTGTTGCACGAGCGCGAAGTCGGCGTCGCCGGGTGAGCCCGCCGCGCGCAAGTCTCCGCGGATGCGGCCTTCGGCTTCCATGCGATTCCAGGCGTCGCCCGTCGTGTCGTGGATGAACACGCGCGCGTTGCGCGGGGCATTTTTTTCGAGCCACGGTCCCACGCTCTGGGTCGTGTATCCCCAGAATTGGCGATTGAGCCCGAGGTCGGCGCCGCCCGCGAATCCGCCGACGGTCGGGACGTAGGCTCCGATGCCGAACGGATGCGAATGAGCGGTCTCCGCGATCGGAGCGACGAACACGAGCGCCATCATGATGGCGTGCGCGATCTCGATCTTGTCCGCGTTCCAGCTCCTCACCTTGCGGAACGCGACGTCGGCCTTTGCGGCCGCGAGATCGAATCCGTGTCCGGCGAGCATCGCGAGAAATGGATACGCGGGCAGCCAATGCTTCGTGCCGCCGAAGATGGGCGTCGCCGGCAAGAGGAACACGGCGAGCGGCGCGGAGAACGCGAGGAAGATCAGAACGTCGGCTTCGGCATGACGCGCAGGCTTGCGCGCGTCCTCTGCGCGTGACGCGCCCGGTTGCGCGTTCTCTTTTTTGAACGACGCCGCGAAGCGCAGAACGAGCGCGCGCAGGCGATCGAAGATGCCGATGAAGAAGAGGAGCATCGTGATGCCGGGCACGGTGGCGATCACGAGGAGCGGCATGTAGCCGGGCGGTGATGGCGGCTCGTAGTAGTTTTTGCCGAGAAACTCCATGTTGTAATAGACGTGATGGGTGTGGAACTCGACCCACTCTTGGATGCGCGTGATCGTGTCGCTCCAGAGCCACGGCCAGAGCGCATAGAGGACCAGCGGGCCGAGCACCGCCATGGTGACGAGGTTCGTCGGGATCACGAGTCGTCCGAGCTTCAGATTTTTCGCGATCGCAAAGCGCTGCACCCAGAACGCGTGCGGAATGAACACCAACGGCAGAATCCAGGCGTTGTGCTTCGTGTCGAGCGTGAGGCCGTAGACGATGCCGAACGCGATCGCCCAGCCGAGACCGCCTTCCTGCACCGACCGATAATAGATGTAGACTGCAAGTAACCACATCGCCATGATCGGCGCGTCGAAGCACGCGAGATGCGCGTTGTAGAAAAGCTGCGGCATCGTCGCGAGAAGCACGGCGGCCACGAAGCCGGCCCGCCGAGAAAATACGCGCGCGCCGAAGAGATACGTGACCCACACCGCCATGCCGCTCATGACCATCCCCGGAAAGCGGAACGCGGTGCTCGCGTCTTTGAAGAGCTCCCACTTCTCGTGGAAATAGAGATTCGAGAGCCCGAAGAGGATCTTCATGAGCGACGGATGCTCGTGATTTTGGCCCCAGACTCCGTCGACGACGCTCTTGTCGAGAGCGCGCGCGGAGTCGTGCATCAGGAGCTCGATCCAATGCGCGTAGCTTTGGCCTGCGGAAAAATAGAACGACTCGTCGCGCGCGAAGCCGAGCGTGCGCGCGGTCACGATCAAGATGCCGACGTAGGTCGCCGCCGAAATTCCGCCGAGCGCGTGATCTCTCCAGCCGATCTTCTCGGGGAACACGAAGAGCGTGCTCCAATCGAACGGCGGCTTCGCGTCCGCCTTTTCGGCCGCCGTCTTCTTCTCGTTCTTCTCGGGCTCGCTCATCGCGTGATCGCCTCGAAGCAATACATGCGGCGGCTTCCGCTCGAAGAAATCTCCGCGACGAGGTCGCCCTTTTGGCCCTTCAAATCGCCTGTCGAAAATTCGAAGCCCTTCCAGCTCTCGCCGTCGCGATGCTCGGCGCGCCCGATGTGCTCTTCACCGACGGAGAACGAAATGGAGACGGGCGCGCCCGTTCGCATGCGCTCGGCCTCCACGTAGAGGCCGTGATTGCCGTGCAAAACGTCGCCGAACGTGACGTCTTTGAACGTGATGCGAATCGGCGTGCTGCCGGAGAGCGGCACGTAGATACAGCGATGGGGCACGTAATCCATGTCGGCTACGACACTGACGCCGACGCGCGTGCCGCCGCATTCGAAACGATGGGACGGGATCGCGGGACCGAAGCCCAAGTTGCCGGTCAGCGGAGCTCCGATGTTCCACGCGCACGCGGCTTCGCCGGACGCGTCGACATGCGAGACGGCCGCGTGCTCGCCGTCGAGATTCGAAACGAGATCGGTCAGCGTGGGGCGATATCCGGGATTTTCGAACGTCGTGACGGTGACGGCGCCGAAATGTTTTTCGTCGTCCCTTTTCCACGTCTCGAATTCGGGCCAATGTTTGCCGCGGATCGAGACCTCGAACGCGCGCGGAAATCGGGACACGTCGCCAGGTGCTTCGCGCTCGATCGTCGCGAGCTCTCTTCCGAATTTTTCGCGACCGACGGGATCGACCCAGCGCGGCGCGAACGCGATCAAGTCTTCGGGCCTCGCCGCCGCTTTCACCGAATCGCGTGCCGCCGTCCAATCGGAGTCCGGCGTAACGCCGCGAACCTCGGCCACGTGCGCGCCGAGCTCGACGAGGCCAACGAGCGGCACCGCGGCGAATGCCCACGATTTGAGCCATTTCGTGGCTTTTTCGGGCCCCTGCAAAGTGCGCGCGAGCTTACACCGAAAAATCCGGATCGTGTAACGTACCGCCGCCGATGAGCATCGACGTCCGAAAAGCCGTTGGTCTACGCGCGCGAGTGGTGAGCGCGCTCGGGTCGGTGTCGCCTTCGACGTGGTTCTTCCTCGTCGTGGCGTTCGTCGCGACGGCGCCGGCGTGGATCGTGAAGTACCCGCCGATCCAAGATCTGCCGATTCACCTTGCCACCATTCGCGTGATCCACAGCTTTTCGGATCCCGCGTTCAGCTTCCAAAACGACTTCGTGCTGACGTTCGGTCGCACGCAATACGTTCTCTATTATTTGGTGGCGAGCGCCCTCGCGTATTTCGTCGGCGTCGTGAACGCGAACATCGTTCTCCTCTGCTGCTATCTCGGCGGAACGCCGCTCGCTCTCCGCGAGCTCTTGAAAGCGCTCGGCAAAGACGAGCGTCTTTGTCTGCTCGTCATCCCGCTCCTCATCAACGTCATGTTCATGTTCGGGCTCTTGCCGTTCATCCTGGGCATCCCCGTCATGTTTTGGGCGCTCGCCGAATCGGTGCGCTACTTCGCGAAGCCGACGCGAAATCGAGGGATTTTACTGGCGGTTTTGGCGGTCGTTCTCTTCCACCTGCATGTCTTTCCGTTCGCGATCTTCGGGCTCGGCTTCGCCGCGATGTTCCCTTGGTCCCAACCCACGCGCTGGATTCGCTTCGGGCTTCCCACCGTTCCGGCGCTTCTCTTCGCGCTTCGCTGGATGCTTTTCACGGAAGCAGGAAAGCTTTCGTCGGGCGCGCTGAAGCCCGGCGCCGGCGATCACGTGCAGCCGATCAACACGGCGATCCCCGGCGCGTTCCAATGGCTCACCGACGTGTTCCACGACACGAGCGACGAGGTCATTCTCATCGCGGTCGTCGCCGTCGCGTTTCTCGCGGTGGGTCTCTCCGCGGGCGACCGCGACAAATCGAAGCCGGTCGCGCGCGCCTATGCGCTCCTGCCGATCGCGTGCATCTATTTCTACTTTACGCTCGGCGAAGGCCACGGCTACATCTGGCTCATCTCGCAGCGTTTTCCGATCCTCTGTCTCATGACGGGAATTCCGCTGCTTCGCATGCCGCGCGGATCACGCGGCGTCTTCACGACGGCGGCGGCCTTGCTCGTCGCCGCCGCGTCGACCTACAACACGTGCAAGCACTTCATCGCGTTCCAGCTCGAGGAGGTCGGCGACATCGACGGCGCGATCGCGGCGATGGAGCCGAACAAGCACGTTGCCGCGCTCATCTACGACAAAGGCTCGAGCGTCACGAATTGGGCGCCGTTCCTCCACTTCGGCTCGTACTACCAATTGAACAAAGGCGGCGTCATCGAGTTCACGTACGCGGGCTACGCGCATTGGCCGTTCGATTTCAAACCGGGCAAGTATCCTCCGCCCGGCGGACCTGCGCGCGGGCGATGGGAATGGACGCCCGAGCAAGTTTCGATTCACGAGCTCTATCCCTATTACGATTACGTTTTGACGCGCGGAAACGGATTCCATCCGCCGCCGGAGGCCTTCCAAGCTTCATGGCACGGCGACAAATGGACCGTGTGGAAGCGAGTCGGGCTGGCTACACCGTAAATTCATGCTAATTCGACGCGCGTGAGGGTGAGGGCTTTCGCATTTACGGCGTCAGTGTTGGCGATGTCGGGATTGGCGCGCACTGCGCACGCGACATGGCCGGAGCCGTGGTCGGACGACGATCCCTCCGAGCCGCCGGTGCGCATCACGCCGACGCCGACGAGCGATTTCGGATTTCGCGGCGCCGCAGAGTATCGCGCGCAAGGCGTCTTCGTCGACCCGCTCGATCTCTCGAGCGAGACTCAAAACAAAGCGGCGTGGCTCGAGCATCGCCTGCGCCTGGACGGCACCGTCGATTATCTCGACAAGGTGAAGCTGACGACGTCGATCGACATGCTCGACGGCGTCTTGTGGGGAGACAACGGTCAGCTCGGATCGGATCCGGAGCCCGCGAACGGCGCGCACATCAACACGAACAATCCGAATCTCTCGAAGATGTGCATGACGCTCGATCCCGGGGGAAATCAAGCCGATCCGCATGCGTATCATTACGGGCTCTGTCCGGCGGACGCGATCGACGTGCGCCGTCTCTACGGCGACGTCATCACGCCGATCGGCCTCTTTCGCGTCGGGCGCCAAGCGTTCACCGAAGGTTCGAGCGTGGCGCTCAACGACGGTGACGGCCGGCACAATCGCTTCGGCGTCGCGAACAAAGGCAACTCGGTCGACCGCATTCTCTTCGCGACGAAACCGCTCGAAGGATTCAAACCGAAGGATCTCCGCGACACGTCGGAAACGAAGGGGTTCTTCTTCATCACCGCCTACGATCAGCTCGTCATCGACGAGCCGATGCTGCCGGGATTCCAGCTCCACGACTTCATCCTCGCCACGCGCTATTTGCAGCCGAAAATCGGACGATTTCGCGATGTGGAGCTACGTGCATATTACACGTATAGGTGGGACGGTCACTTCGACACGAACGTACATGCCGTCGGCGGACGAGCGGTGGCGCGCCTCGGAGATTTCTTCGCGGGCGTCGATGCGGTTGGCGTTCTCGGCGAGACGCGCGAGGTGAGCGACGCGTTCCATCTCATCACGAACGATCCAGCCGTGAGCCAACCGATTCGGCAGATGGGTGCGCGCGCCGTCATTCGGTACGACCGGCCGAAGTGGACCGCGTATCTCGAAGGCGATTACGCGTCGGGTACGAGCGACACGACGCTCAAAGGTCCGCTCACGCAATTTCGATGGGCCGAGGACACGAACGTCGGCCTTCTGCTCTTCAAGCAAGTGCTCGCATACCAAACGGCGCGTGAAGCGGCGGCGGCGACGGCGCTCTTGAACAACTTGCATGCGCCGACGATCCCCGTGGAATCGATCGCGACGCGCGGCGCGCTCACGGACGCGCTCGTGCTTTTTCCGCAAGCCGACGTGAAGCCGGTGAAGCACGTGCTGCTTCGAGGCGGCGTGATGATGGCGTGGGCGCCGGCGGCGGTGTTCGATCCGATCGCGACCGCGCAACGGCGAGCGAGCGGCTCGTATCAAAACATCGCCGTGAACTACAACGGCGGCGCCCCCGGACATTTCTACGGCACCGAGCTCGATGCGCGCGCAGAGTGGAGATATCTCGAGCACTTCGCGTTCGATCTCGAAGCCGCGCTTCTCTTTCCCGGCGACGCTCTTCAAGACGAAGACCATCACGCTGTGCGGAGCTTCATGACCGAAGCCCGTACGACATTTTTCTTCTGAGGCGACTCGAATGATCCGCGCGTTCCTGCTCTCGATTCTCGCGTTCGCGGCGGCGACGTTTTGCGCGGGCGCGTCGTGCGGCGTGTACAGGTCGCCGCCCGTCGCGACGATTTCGGGCCTAAATCAAGGCATTTTGAGCGATCCTTCGGTGCCGCTCGTCATCGATTTTTCGAAGCCGATCGATTTCAATACGCTGCAAGTCAAAGTCATCCGCTTCGCACCGAATCCGGAAGGGCAGCTCGCCGACGAAACCGGCGATCCCACCGTCAGCCTCGATCCCCTCTTTTCGCACGATCAAATCGACGGCGATCTCGGCGGCACGGGCACGCTCGATCCGAGCGGCATGCATTACGCGATCACGCCGACAGCGCGATTGCCGGTCGGTCCCAAGCTCGCGGTTTTGATCGAGCCCGGTCTCACCGACGCCGCGCACGACGACACCGGCACGACGGCGGTGCGCAAGAGGCTCCTCTTTTCGTATTCGTTCACGTGCTCGGGCAAAGGCTCGAAGGTGCTGACGAGCGGGAACTATTTCTTCTTGCTCAACGTGGAAGAGCCCGTCGGCACGCAAGTCAAAGTGTTCGCGAACCTCGACGTGAATGCCGAAACCGGCAAATTCGTGGGGCAATACACGTTCGCGCAGCGGCTCACCGATCCGAATCGATGCTCGCCCTCGTGCGAGAACGGCAACGTGTGCAAGACGCTGCCCGGACCGCCCGCGTGCGTCGTGCCTTCGGAGCGCGCGGGAACGACGAGCGAGTGGCCGGACTTTTTTCCGAACGACACGCCGCCGCTCGGTTACTCGTTCACGGTGAACGGCTGCGCGGAAGACGAGGCCGACGGCACCGCGACGTTCGCGAGCGAGCCCGCGAACATGGTCGTCCAGCAACCGGCGGTGCAGATCAACGGGCTCGTGCTCATTGCGTCGTTCGTGAAAGACGCGAGCGGAACGTTGAACGGCAGTGGCAGCGTCACGGGCGACAACATCGTGCTCGGCAACGGCAGCCTCGGTCCCGGACACGGAACGGCGCTCGCGCAATCGATCCCGAACGACGTGCCGCCGGGAATTCCGCCCGCACCAGCGCCCGTCGCGGGCGACGATTAGCCGAAGAAAGAAAACCGCCAAGGCGCCGAGGTCGCCAAGAGGAAAAAAGGGGGATTTTTCCCGCCCTTCTCCCCTCCTTTCTTGGCGTCTTGGCGGTTCCATTTTTTTGCGAGCTGCTCTTTTTCTTGCGAGCTACTGACAGACGCCCGCGTCGTCCACGTGCCCCGACGGGTAGCGGCAGGACGTGTTGCCGGGGCAGCCTTGGTTATGGCTGTCGGCGGCGAGCGCGAGGCCGCCGTCCTGCGTGGTGACGCAGCCGTGATCCAACTCCTCGTAACGATCGCACGCAGGCGAGGCGGGGCATTGGTCGGTCGGCACTCCGCAAAATGGAATGCCTTCGTTGTCGAGGAGGCAAATGTCGCTGTCCGTGCAGGTCGTGCGCAAAAGCTCACGGTGCGTGTCGGGCGGGCGGTTGCAGAAGGCCGCGACATTGCCGTCCACCTCGTGTCACTGTCGGTGCACTGGTCGGGAGACGTGTCGCATGCCGATCCGATCGAAACGGCGCCGAAAAGCGCGGCCGCCGCGCACATCACGATGTGAGTCAGCTTCATGTCGTCGTCCAATTGCGAAGGGTATGCCGCGGTTGCGACGCGCCGAGTTTTTATCGGCGGCGCAAGGCTGCCTCATTTATTTCACGGCGTCCCTTGAATTAAACGAACGTTCGATTATAACACGAGAACATCATGAGCCGCCCCATTCACGCCGACGCCGACCAGACTCGAAATCGCATTCTCGAGAGCGCCACCGTTCTCTTCGCCGAACGCGGCGTCGGCCAGACGTCGGTCCGTGACATCGCGGGCAAGGCGAACGTGAGCCTCGCGATGGTGAGCCATTACTTCGGCGGCAAAGACGGGCTTTATGACGCGTGCATCGAGGCGATGTTCGCCGAGCTCGGATCGATGCGCGAAATCTTGGCGACCGAGCTCGAGCTCGATTCCGAAAAAAGCGCGCCGCTGGGCGAGCTCTTCGTGCTCGCCGTGCACGTCATGTTTCGATTCGCGTGCGATCATCGCACCGCGATTCGTCTCCTCATCCGAGACGCCGTGTCGACCGGCGAGGTGTCGCCGACGGGTCGCAAGATGCTCCTCGAGACGATGAAGATGATCACCGAAGCGCTGTCGATGCGCATCGGTCGGCCCGCGAACGAGCTGCGTTTGCCGCTGCAAAGCATCGTGTTCTTGATCGCGCGCTATGCGGCGCAAGCCGAGAGCGAGCTCTGCATCGTCGCCGGATTTCCGGTGAAAGAAAAAGAGAAAGCGCGCGCTGCGGTCGAAGCGCATCTCGTCGAAGTCGCGCTCGGCCTGCTCGGAATGAATGCATCACCGAAGCTGGCGAAGAAGAAGGGGAGCGTAAAATGATGACCGAGCTCAAGACCGTGACCGAGACCAAGGCGAAGACCCACACGAAGACCGAGGTCCCGGTCGATGTCGAGGTCGATGGTTCCGTCGACGTCGATGCGCTGCCGCTGACGACGCGCTTCACGCTCGGACCGCGCATCACGCCGGTGCAGCGTGCGTTCTTGAAGAAGCACGGCTTTCTCGTGTTCGCGAAGGTCGCGTCGCAAAGCGAAGTCGACATGATCGCGAGCGAGCTCGATCGCATCGAGCGGGACTTCATCTCCGAAGGAAAAAAGAGCGTGTTCGGCATTCCGCTCTTCTGGGGAACGCGCCAAAATCAGCCATTTTTGCAGCGATTTCCGTTCACGAGCGTGTTCTCGGAAAAAATCCGCGACTTCGTCCGCGACGATCGCTTCGCCCCCATTCGCGATCTCGTCGGCTCCGGCGCGCGCGTCGGCGACCGCGAAAAAGACGGCGTCGTCGTGAATCGGTACATCAACGTGCCCGGCAGCGCGTATCCGCGTCTCGGCTGGCACACCGACGGCCTGCGCGATCTGTTTTATCTGCGCATGCCGAAAGAGATGCTGAACATCGGCCTGCATCTCGACTTTTGCGACGAGGACCAAGGTGGACTTCGTCTCATTCCTGGAAGCCACACGCAGGGCTTCTGGGGAATGTGCTTCGGAAAGATTTATTACACGAACGGCGTCGACGAGCGCGAGATCACCGTCGTGACCGAGCCCGGCGATCTCACCGTGCACGATGGTCGCCTCTGGCATCGCGTCGAAAAATCGAAACGCACGGGGCAGGCGAGCCTGCGTCGATCGATGTACGTGCCCTACCTCACCGATGCGTACCAACCCAAGGACGACACGAGCAAAACCCCGCTTTATCATTACGCGGGCGCCGCCCTTCGCTTTGCGAAAAGGATCTTCGGCTGAACGGGTACCGGTGACAAAGGAG
>JAICXU010000872.1 GCA_025934595.1 Polyangiaceae bacterium
AGGAGGCGCCGATCCATTTCGTCGAAGCCGGCGTGATCGATCTCGAGACGCTCGCACGCGCTCGTGACGCTCGCGGTCGTGATCTTTCCCGAGCCGAGGACCTCGGCGAAATCGCGGACGCGTCGCAGCAACCGATTGGCCACACGCGGCGTGCCTCGCGATCGCTTCGCGATTTCCTCCGTGGCGCGCGGCTCGATCGTGACGCCGAGGAGACCGGCGCTGCGCTCGACGATCTTCGCGAGCTCGTCGACGGGATAAAAATCGAGACGAAGCACGTGCCCGAAGCGCGAAAAGAGCGGCGCCGTGAGCAGCCCGGTGCGCGTCGTCGCACCGACGAGCGTGAACGGATTCACGTTGATTTGGATCGCGGACGCGAACGCGCCGTCGCCCGTCATCACGTCGATGCGAAAATCCTCCATCGCCGGATAGAGGCTCTCTTCGACGACCGGATTCAGACGATGGATCTCGTCGACGAACAAGATGTCGTTCGGCTCGAGCTTCGTGAGCAGCCCCGCGAGCGCGCCTTTGTGCTCGACGACGGGCCCGTTCGTGGCGTGGAGCGTGACGCCCATCTCGTTCGCCAGGATTTGCGCGAGCGTGGTTTTTCCGAGCCCCGGCGGGCCACAAAGGAGCATGTGATCGAGCGGCTCGCCGCGATTTTTCGCGGCCTGCACGAAGACGCGCAGGTTCTCTTTGTGCTTCGTCTGTCCGATGTAATCGTCGAACGTGCGAGGCCGGAGCGCCCGATCGAACCGCAGATCGTCGCCTTGCGGAGCCGCATCGATGGCGCGCGTCTCTCCATCTTCGTGCGCCGGCTCGGGCGAGGTCCGCGTCTTCGGCATTCTCGTGTTCCGCACGATCCCAACTTTACGCGCGCTGTGCAACCCATGTAGTTTCACGCCAGAATGACAAGCTCGCCGCTGCTCCTCGAGATTGGCGCCGAAGAGCTCCCTTCTTCGTTCGTCGACGCCGCGCTCGCTGCGCTGCCGAAGATCGTCGAAGAGAAATTCGCTGCGCTCCGCCTCTCGCACGGAGCCGTCACGCCCCTCGGCACGCCGCGAAGGCTTTCGGTCGTCGTCTCGGATCTCGCGACCACGCAACCCGACCTCGACGAAGAGGTGATCGGCCCGCCCGAGAGCGCCGCATACAAAGACGGAAAGCCCACGAAAGCGGCGGAGGCATTTGCAACGAAGCTCGGCGTGTCCCTCGATTCGCTCACGATCATGGATCGCGAAGCGTCGGGAAAACAAAAGGCGGGCCGCTATCTCGTCGGTCGTCGCAGAGAAAAAGGAAAGCCGGCTGGCGAGCTTCTCGGCCGCGCGCTCGCGGAGATTTGCGCGGCGATCCCCTTTCGCAAATCGATGCGATGGGGCGACGGCAACGCGACGTTCGGACGTCCCGTGCAGTGGATCGTGGCGCTTTTCGGCCGCGATCTCGTCGATGTCTCGTTCGCGGGGATTTCGAGCGGACGAAAATCGCGCGGCCATCGTTTCCTTGCGCCCGCCGAGATCGAGATCGAATCGCCGACGAGCTACGTCGCGCAGCTCCGAAAGGCGCACGTGCTCGTCGATCGCCGCGAGCGCGAAGAGACGATGATGAAGCGCGTCGACGAGGCGGCGAAGAAGCTCGGCGGCGCGTTCGTGCCGGACGCTTACCTCGTCGGCGAGAATGCGTCGCTCGTCGAGGAGCCGTACGTCGTCACGGGATCGTTCGACCCTTCGTATCTCGATCTTCCGGAGAGCGTCATCATCGCGGTGGCACGAGGACATCAAAAATATTTCTGCGTGAAGGACGCGCAGAAAAAATTGCTTCCTCATTATCTGGCCGTCGTGAACACGGCTCTCGCGCCCGCGAACATCGTGAAAGGCAACGACCGCACGATGGGCGCGCGTCTCTCGGACGCGAAGTTCTTCTCGGAAGAAGACAAAAAGCACGGCTTTTCTCGATGGAACGACAAGATCGGCACGATCGTGTTCCACGCGCGCCTCGGCACGGTGAAAGACAAAGTGCTGCGACTCGAGAAGCTCTCCGCCGAGATCGCGCGGGCTGCTGGGCTCGGCGACGTCGAAGCGGAGCAAGCGCGGATCGTCGCGAGCTTCTGCAAATCGGATCTCGCATCGCTCATGGTCGGAGAGTTTCCAGAGCTGCAGGGGCAGATGGGATGCGCCTACGCGCTCGCCGACGGCAAGCCTCTACGCATCGCAAACGCTATTCGCGATC
>JAICXU010000066.1 GCA_025934595.1 Polyangiaceae bacterium
ACGGCCGCAAAACATTTGGAGCTCGTCATCCGCGCCGGCGCCGGCGTCGACAACATCGACGTCCACGCCGCGAGCGAGCGCGGAATCTACGTCGCGAATTGTCCTGGCAAGAACAGCGTGGCCGTAGCCGAGCTCACGATGGCGCTGCTCCTCGCGATCGATCGCCGCGTGGGCGACGCCACGAACGATCTCCGCGGCGGCAAATGGAACAAGAGCGAGTACGGAAAAGCGGACGGCATCAAGGGCAAGACGCTCGGCATCGTGGGGCTCGGCGCGATCGGCAAGCTCGTCGCGGCGCGCGCGCAAGCGTTCGACATGCGCGTCGTCGCGTACAACGAGCCGCCGCTCAGCGAAGAGGAGGCCGAGCATCTCGGCGTCGAAGCAGTGAGCTCCGTGATCGATCTCGCGAAAATCTCGGACGTCGTCACCGTCCACGTTCCACAAGTCTCGGAGACGAAAGGCCTGTGCAACGCCGCGTTTTTCGACGCGATGAAGCCCGGCGCGATTTTTTTGAACACGAGCCGCGGCGGAATTCACGACGAGGCCGCGCTCCTCAAAGCGATGCGCGAGAAAGGCGTGCGCGCGGGCCTCGACGTCTTCGCGAACGAGCCTGCCGCGGGCAGCGCGGAATTTTCACCGGAGATCGCGAAAATGCCTGGATTCGTAGGCACGCATCACATCGGCGCGAGCACGGAGCAGGCGCAGAATGCGATCGCGACCGAGTGTGTTCGCATTTGTCGTGAGTTCGCCGCCACGGGCATCGCACCGAACGTCGTGAACATCGAGCGTCATTCGCCCGCGAAGCTGCAGCTCGTCGTGCGGCATTACGACAAAGTCGGCGTGCTCGCGAACGTGCTCGGCATCGTGAAGAACCACGGCGCGAACGTCGAAGAGATGACGAACACGATCTTCGAAGGCGCAAAAACGGCGGTCGCCGTGCTTCGCTTGTCCGACGCGCCCACCGAAGAATTGGCGCGCGACATTTCCGCGCTGACCGATCAGATCATCCAGGTCGACGTGAAGCACACGTAAGAAGCTACTTTCCGCTGACGAGCTTCTCGACGAGCGCGACGTATTTTTTCTGCGCATCGTCCTTGCCGATGCCCTTCTTCTCGGCCCACGCGTCGTATTTCGCGCGTCCTTTGAAGTCCATCATCCCGGGGCGCTTTCCATCGACGTCGCCCATGGTGCCTTGCTTGTAGAGTGCATACAATTCGAGGAGGTGCTCGTTCGACGGCGTGGACACGAGCGTCTTCACCTTGGCTTGCGCGGCCTCGAAATCGTCTTGGGTTCCCATGCGGAGAAGGTTACGTCAGCGCGCGATCACTTCGCCAGCCTCCAAATTTTTCCGCCGCGCTCGCCCCAATAGATGGCGTCGACGTCGTCGAAGACGACGCGCGGATTGCTGCCCGCGGAAAGAATGACGGCGTCCGCGTTATTCGTGCCGCAACCGGCGATCGGGCATCGAATGAGCTTCCCGGAGGAGCTGTCGTTGAAATCGCCCTCGTCGCAGACATAGAGGAAGGCGCTGTCCACGGCGATGCTGCTCGGGAATTGAAGGAAGGGCGTGCCGCCTCCGAGCACGAGAGGCGCTCCCGCGTCGATGCCGAGCTTCGAGACGGCGCCGATGGTCGGGTTCGATGTCAGCTCCGACACGAAATACACGTAATTTCCCGTGGTCGCGATGCGATCCGCTTCGGACGTGAGGAGCGGCGTCGCCGTCGAATCACCGGGGTTCATGGCGAAGATGCCCTTCGTCGAGGAGACGTACGCGACGCCGGTATCGATGACGGCTTGCCCCATGTAGTCCACGTCGCTGACGACGCCGATGTCGACCATCGTCGCAGATGCAGAGTCGAGAGCGGGATCCGACATGAAGACATAGTCGGTGGCGCCGTGGTGCGCGCCATCGTACACGACGAAGCTACCGTTGCTGAACACCGTGGACGAGTCGACGTTGGGAACGGTGATGTTGGTGGTATCGGTGCATCCGGTGATCGGGCACTTCAAGATGCCGCCAAAATAGTCGGACCCGAGGTACACGTTCGTCGTGACCGAGATGTAGAGATTGGTGCCCGCGATCGACAATTGATACGGATACGAGCTGTAGGTGTTGCCGCCGTCGGGGAGCGTAAAATCGGCGAGGATGGTGTAGCTCGTGCCTCCGTCGGCGGTGGCTGACATCGGGATCTTCGCGATGTTCGAGACGCCGGCCGCAGGCAGAATGTCGCTGAAGTAGAGATCCGTTCCGTTCTTGATCATGAAGAGCGGCGCGATCTTCGACGGGTCGTCGACCATGAGGACCGGCTGACACACGCCGGCTTTGCATTCGCCGCCGAGGCAATCGTGGTTGCAGCTTCCGCAGTTCTTCGAATCGCCCGACGTATCGCCGCACCTCACGGTGCCTTCGCTCGCACCGTCGCCGGGTCCGCCGCCACCGTCTCCCGCGCCAGCTTCGCCGCCGTCGATCGAATTGTCCGTCGCGGGGTCGGTGAGCCCGAGGATCGCGCTGCATGCGCCGAGGCACATGACGGCGGCGCCTGCGATCGCAAATCGGCTCATTTTTGCGGACAACCGTGAGATGTGCATCACCATGCACCTCCGAGCGTGATGTTGGCGCCGCCGCCGTTCGGAGCAAGACGCACCGCGACGGGCTCGCGCCGAGACGTCTTCGGGGCGGTGACGAAGACGACGACACCGCCGGCGAGAAGCGCCGCGCCGGCGATGAATCCGACAGTCGAGATCGTCGCCGACGAGCGAGCGCTCTTCATGTCCGCCACGCCGGCGTCGTTGCATACGGTGAGGTCCGCGTTGCAGTCCGGCTTTGCGTCGCTCTTTTTTCCGTTCGCGAGAAGGCCGAACACCGTACCGACGCCGAGCCCCACGATCCCGACGGCGCCCATGCCGATGCCGAGATAGCGCTGGGCCTCGTCCGATGTCTCCTCCGGCGGCGGCGGAATCGGCGGCGCCTCGCCCGTCCCCGAGCCGACGGGCTTTTCGACGATCGGCGGCGCCGTCGCGGCCGGATCGATCTCGAGCGCAGGCACGCTCACGGCCGCTTGATCTTTCTTCGCGCCGACTTGCACCGTAGTCGACCACGGCGTGTGACCGGGCGCGCTCGCCGCGATCGTGTGCGGCCCCGGATCGACGGGAATGGCGAGGCCCCATGCGCTCGAACCGAGATCGTTGCCGTCGCGTTTGACCGCGAGACCGTCGATCTTCGTGGCGTCGGGCACCGTGATCGTGAGCTTCGACAGATCGGGAGCAAGCGCCGACATGCGCGCCCTCGCGCGCGTCGCCCAATCTTTGCGATTCGCTTTGTCCGCCGCGCTCGCAGCGTCCGCGTAGATCGCCCACGCGCTCGCGGTCTGCCCATTTTTTTCGTAGCACGCGCCGAGATTCAGCATCGTGCCGGCGCCGGGCGAGAGGCGATTGCTCTCCGCGAATTTTGCGCACGCTTCGGCGAGCTTTCCCGAGTGCATCAGCGTGCGGCCTTGATCGAAGAGCGCTTGCGCGGCGGCCTCGTTCGATGCGCCTTGTGCGAACGCAATGCTCGGCGGAAGGCACGTCGCGGCGAGCACGAGCGCACAAAACACCTTATTTTTGGCTCTCGATCGCGTCAAAGCTCAATTCCTTTCGTTCGGCATGTCGTCGAGGCCGTTCGATGACGGGGCGGGCTTCGAGGGCTTGTGCGAATGCGGCGCGGCTTTCGTCGAAGCGGCGGGCTTCGCGCTTGCCGTGCTCCTCGTCGCGGTCGCCGTGCTCGAGGCCGCGCTCGTCGGCGGCGGAGACGACGTGCCGCTCGCGACGGGTGCGCTCGTCGTTGTGTCGGGCGCGGTCGACGTCATCGGCGATGTCACGAGGGTCGCGGGCGGCTGCGCGTCGCCGACGGCGCGTCCACGCGCGTGCATCTCGAGCGCGACGACGGCGAGCCCGACGACGACGAACGCCGCGGCCGCTCCTGCGAAGATCCATTTTCCGCGTGGAGACCGCTGCACCTCGGTCTGTCCCCATCCGACCGACGTGCTATTGTTGCCGTGTGTGACGACGATGTTCTGCGACGAGGACGGGATCGCCGCATAGGAACCGGAGCTCGCCACCGCCTGAATTCGCGCCGCCGCGCTCGTGTCGTACGTGGTCGCGAAGGGCTCGAGCGCCAGCGCGAAGTCGGCGACGTTTTGAAAACGCCTCGCGGGATCCTTTTCGAGACAACGCAAAATGATCGCCTCGATCCCGAGCGGCACCTCGGGACGGAGCTCGCGGATAGGACGCGGCGGATCCGAGATCACGACGGCGCAGAGATGCGCGAGAGTTTCGGCGTCGAACGGCACGCTCGCGGTGATGAGCTCGTACAGAATGATCCCGAGCGACCAGATGTCGCTCCGCGCATCGGCCAATCGCGCGGCGCGCAGCTGCTCGGGTGCCATGTACTTCGGCGAGCCGACGACCTCGCTCGTTTGCGTGAGCGAAAGATTTTCTTCGACGCCTTCGAGCTTCGAGATGCCGAAATCGAGCACCTTCACGTGCTGCCGGCCGTCCACGCGACGCGTGAGGAACAAGTTTCCCGGCTTCAGATCGCGATGCACGATCCGCAGAGCGTGGGCTTCGGCGATCGCCTCGCAGGCTTGGAGCACGTAGTCGGCCGCTTCGTCGATGGGTAAGCGACCGCGCGTTTCGATGAGCTGCGCGAGATCGACGCCTTCGAGAAACTCCATGACGATGTAGGGCGCGCCCGATTCCATTTTTCCGACGTCGAGAACGCGCGCCACGTGCTCGCCTTTGAGCTTCACGACGGCCCGCGCCTCGCGCTCGAAACGTGCGACGACCTTCGGCTTCGCGAGCGACTCGGCCAGCAAGAACTTCAGCGCGACTTTTTGATCGAGCTGCACGTGACGCGCAGCGACGACCACGCCCATGCCACCGGCGCCGAGCACGCGCAGGGCCTCGTATTTTCCGGCAAGGATTTCTCCGATGCGGACCGGCGCAAGATCGTTCTGCGGATCGTCCGTCATCACCTCGAATTTTCGCACATCCAAGGTTACTTGCGCGAAAAGATCCTACGTGCGCGCGTGCGGGCAATGAACGCTGCGCGGGCATAAAACCTGCGCAAATACGCGGCTTGCACGAGGAGCGCGAGCCCGATGACGATCGCGCGGACCGATTCGGTGCGCCGATAGAGCCTTTCGACGTCGAAGGCGACATCGGGGTCGGGTGTGTGGATGTCCTTGTAGAAGATGTCGAAAGCGAGCGTGACGCCGAGCTCGTTCGCGATGAGAGCGAGCGCAACGCCGTACGCCACGGCGATCACACGGCGGTACGACGTGCGAAACGTGAGGAGCGACGCGAACGCAGACGTGATGAGGAGAAAGAACCCGCTCACGTAGGCGCCGCGCAAGACGTCGCGTGGCGCGAAGTCGATCTCGAACGACAAGAACACCACCGCACGCACGACGAGCAACGTGATGACGAACGCCGCGAGCGTGAGGAACGCGAGATCGCGCTTCTTGCCCACGACGAGCTCTCGCCAGACGCGTGAAAATGAGCCTCGCTTGTCGCCGCTGCTCTTCGATTCGGACGGCACGACGTCTTCGCCTTTTGCGCTCGCGAAGAGCGCGTCGATCGCACGCTCGGCATCGGCGAGGCGCGTCGACAAGATGCGGAGAAGGGCCACGGCGACCTCGGGACGGCGCTCGCGAAGCGCATCGAAGTCACGATCGGCGATGACGAGCGCCTCGACGTCCAACGAAGCGGTGACCGTCGCCGATCGAAGCTCGCCCGTGAGCGACGACATCTCCCCGAACGCGCTTCCTTCTTGCAGCGTGCCGAGCAATTTTTGATCGCCGCCGCGTGCGACGACGGTGACGCGAGCCTCGCCGCGCAAGATCACGAAGACGTCGGCGCCCGGCTCGAGCTCGCTCACGATCGTGCTTCCTTTCGCGTACGTGCGCCGCTCGCCGTGGATCGCGATCTCGGAGAGCGTGGTGTCGTCGAGCGGCTCGAGGAACGAGACCTTCCGAAGCAGCTCGACGTCCCGCGTGATCATCGTCCGCTTCTCCACGCGAGATAGCCGCGACGGGCGAGCGCGATCCAGAACGAGCGAAAATACGTGACCTGGAAGAGAACTGCGGCCGCGATCCCCGCCGCGAACAAGCTGAGACCTTGCGCGTACTCGGGGTTCAAATTCCAGATGAGCGCGAACTCGTCGAACACGAGCCCGAGCCCCACGCCGAATGCGAATGCGAGGAGCCTGAGCGCGCGTCGTCCGATTGGAAAGAGCGCGGCGAGCCCGGAGAGGCCGATCAGGATCATGCCGTAATTGAAGTGGTGCACGTGCATCGGATTCGGATCGTCGCCGTTCTGCACGAGCGCAAAGAGCTGCTTCTGCAAGCCATATTTGAGGATCAGCGCGACCACGAGACGAGCGCCGGCGAGCGCGACCAAGAATCCGGTGAGCATCCAAAATGGCGGCTCGGCGCCTTGACGCGTGACGAGCCGATCGAAGATCGCGCGCGTCGTTTGCCTTCGTACTCGTGCGCCTCGTTTTGCGAGCGCGTGACGGCGCTCGGTGATCGCCGCCGCCAGCTCCTCGCCTTCGAGGCCTTCGGCGTGTAGCTCCATCAGCTGTCGCGCGAGATCGTTCTTCGCGCTTTGCTCGGAAGCAAGCTCGGTCGCGAGCGAGAGCGCCACCACGGGAAATTCTTCGAGGATCCGATCGAGGCCTCCTCGATTCAGCGTCGCGATGACGGCGCCTTTCTCCGTCGAGAGCCGCACCGCCTGATGGACTCCGGACAGAATCTGCATTTCCCCGAAGCGATCACCGGGCTCGAGCGTCGATTGCAGCGTTCCCGCCGACGACGTGACCGACAGATCGACCTGACCTCGCGCGACGACGACGAGTCGCGCTGCGTCTGCGGTCGGAGCAAGCTCGATGGGCGCGCCCGCGGCAAGCTCGACGATGTCGAATTTTCGCGCGACGCGTCCGATCTCGTCCACGCGCAGCGCGCCGAAGATCGATACTTGCGAGAGGACGGCTTCGAACGCGGTCGGCTGCACGACAGGCTTATAGTTTGCCCAGGTTCCGAGATCGATTTAGAAAGCGTAGCCATGGGGCAATTTCTCCTCGTGTGTGCAGGAGGCGCGGTCGGCACGGGTTGCCGATACGCCATCGGGCTCCTTGCCGCGCGCTTGCTCGGCGCGGATTTTCCCTACGGCACGCTCACGGTGAACATCCTCGGTTGCTTCCTGATGGCGTTCGTCATGCACATCGGCCTCGAGGCGCAGATGCTCTCGCCGACGACGCGAATCACGCTGACGACGGGATTCATGGGCGGCCTCACGACCTATTCGAGCTTCAATTTCGAGACGACGCGCTTTCTGCAAGAACGCGCGTGGGCGACCGGCATCCTTTATTTGGCGCTCACGATCGCGATTTGCTTCGCGTCCGGACTCGCGGGTCTCGTGGCCGCGCGCCGATTCGTCGCCGCGTCCTGACTAGCGCGCCTCGACGCGCAGCCGCTTCATCATTTTCTGCAGGCCGAATCGCGAGAGGCCGAGCATCTGGGCCGCGCGCGTCTGGTTTCCGCCCGTTTTTTCGAGCGCATCTCGCAACATGTCTTTTTCGAGCGCGTCGACGCGCGAGCGGAGATCGTGCCCGACCTCACGCGCGCTCTCTGCGCCGCCTCGCGCGATTTCGTTCGAGAGCTCGGCGACGTCGATGCGATCACCCGACGCGAGGACGACCGCGCGCCTGATTTCGTTTTCGAGCTGGCGCACGTTTCCCGGCCACGAGAACGATGCGAGGCGATCGAGCGCGGCGCGCGTGATGCGCATGTCGCGTCCGGGTGCGTGTTTCTCCAAAAAATGGCGGACGAGAAACGGCACGTCCTCTGGCCGATCACGAAGGCTCGGCACCTCGATGCGAATGACGTCGAGGCGATAGAGAAGATCCTGACGAAACGCGCCGCTCTCCACCATCGCGCCGAGATCGCGGTGGGTCGCGGCGAGGATGCGCACGTCGACCATGCGCGTGCGATCGCCACCGACGGGCCGCACCTCGCCGTCCTGGAGAACGCGAAGGAGCTTCGCCTGCATCGCGAGCGACATTTCGCCGATTTCATCGAGAAAAAGCGTACCTCCGTCCGCGACCTCGAAGAGGCCCGCGCGCGACGTCGACGCTCCCGTGAACGCGCCCTTCACGTGACCGAACAGCGTCGACTCGAGCAGCGACTCCGGCACGGACGCGCAGTTCTCCGACACGAACGCGCGTTTCGCACGCGCGCCGTTCGCATGAACCGCGCGCGCCACGAGCTCTTTGCCGGTGCCCGATTCTCCTTTCAAGAGAACGGGAATGTCGCTCGACGTCACGCGATCGACGACGCGCAGCATGGCGCGCATCGCTTTGCTGCGTCCGATGATCGCGTCGTAGGCGTATCGCGTCGCACCGTCGATCCGAGTGGAATCGAGCTCGATGAGCGCGGCGTCGAGCTTGGCTTCGGTGCGACTGAGCACGTCGGCGAGCTCCTTTCGCGCTCGCTCCGCGCGTCGCGCCGCGCGACGAAGCAGCACTTGATCGCGCGCATCCGCGATCGCCATCGCGGCTTGGCTCGCGACGAGCCGCACCCAAGCGAGCTCGCGCGGCCCGAACGCAGCGCGACGCGTGCGATCGTCGAGATAGACGACGCCCAGGATTTCCCCGCGCGCCGAGAGCGGAACCGCGAGCACGCTTCGAAGGCGGAGCGAGTGCACCGAAGCGTGAAGCTCGCCGAGCGTCGCGAACGCGTCGGTAGCGACGACCGGCTCGCCTCGTCTCATCGCCTCTTTCGCGATGCCATGCGAGAGCGCGAGCTGCTCTCCCGCGAGATCCTCACGCGCTAGATTTCGCGCGGCGCGCGGAACGAGGTTGCCATCCGGCGCGCGAAGCAACAGGAGACCTCGCTCGACGCCGGACCAAAGAAGCATGGTATCGAGCGCTTGTTCGAAGAGCGGTCTCAGGCGATCGCGCCCGCCGAACGCGCGAACGATGGTCTCGAGCTCCGAAATCTGCGCGGGCGCGAGCTCCACGTCGTCGGTGGATTCGTTCTTCGCCCACGCGAGCGACGATATGTGCTCGCGGAGCGACGCGGGAGCGCCTTCCCGAAGCCGATTCGCCGTAACGCGCCGCTCCGCCTCGAAGCGACGCGCGGCATCGCCCTCACCGAGCTGCGACGCGAGGTTCGTCGCCGCGAAGAGCGCCGGTCCTTTCGCTCCGAGCGGCGCCGCGATCGGCACGAGGGAAGCGAGCGCAGTGAGAATTTTACGCGCGTCGTCGGGGCTCGCGACGGGATCGATCGCTCGCGCCCGCATTCCCCACCACTCCCAACGCGCCGCGGGCGTCCACGA
>JAICXU010000172.1 GCA_025934595.1 Polyangiaceae bacterium
AGCGTCGCGAAAAAAAGCAAAGCAAACGCTCCGCGTGCGCGGCATCGAGGCCAACAACTTACGGGGCGTCGACGTCGACGTTCCGCTCGGCGTCGTATGCGCCATCACCGGTCCGAGCGGCTCCGGAAAATCCACGCTCGCTGGCGACGTCCTCCACTGCGCGGTCGGTCGCGCGCTCGGTGACATGAGCCTTGCGCGTCCCGCGAAGCACGATCGACTCGACGGCGTCGGCGCTCTCGCGCGAGTCGTCCTCGTCGATCAAGCGCCGCTCGGTCGCACGGCACGCGGAAATGCGGCGACGTACACGAAAGCGTGGGATCGCATTCGCGCGCGTTTCGCGACGGTCGAAGACGCCGTCATCCGCGGCCTCACGCCGTCGCATTTTTCGTTCAACGTGCCCGCCGGCCGCTGCGAGACGTGCGCGGGCGAAGGCTACGAAACCGTCGAGATGCAGTTCTTGGCCGACGTCTCGCTCCTCTGCCCCGTGTGCCGCGGTCGCCGCTTCAAACAAGACGTGCTCGACGTGAAGTTCCGCGGCAAGTCGATCGCCGACGTCCTCGAGATGACGATCGAGGACGCGGTGAATTTGTTCGACCCGCCCGGCGCACCTTCGATCGAAAAAGATCCGGCGCTGCGACGCGCCCTGAACCCGGTGATGCGCGTCGGCCTCGGGTACTTGCCGCTCGGACAACCGCTCTCGATGCTCTCGGGCGGTGAAGCGCAGCGCCTGAAGCTCGCGCGCGCTCTCTCCGAAGAATCGAAAGATACCCTCTATTTGATCGACGAGCCGAGCGCCGGCCTCCATGGCCTCGACACCGGAATCGTGATCGACGCGCTGCACGCGCTCGTCGAAGAGGGGGCGAGCGTCGTCGTCGTCGAGCACGATCTCGACGTGATTCGCGCGGCGGATTGGGTCATCGACCTCGGTCCCGGCGGCGGACCGCACGGCGGGAAAATCGTCGCGGAAGGAACGCCGGAGGACGTCGCGAAGACGGACACGAGAACGGGCGTCGCCCTGCGCGATGTCGGCGCGAAGACACCCCCCATGAAATCCGAGAAGCGCGTGCAGGGGCCCGACGCGATCTCCGTGCATCATGCACGCGAGCACAATTTGAAGGACGTCTCGTGCGAGGTCCCTCGCGGAAAGCTGTGCGTCGTCACCGGGCCGTCGGGCTCCGGAAAATCGTCGCTCGCGTTCGACGTCGTCTTCGCCGAAGGCCAGCGTCGCTTCATGGAGACGCTCACGCCGTACGCGCGTCAGTTTTTGCCGACGCTGCCTCGCCCCGACGTCGACAAAGTCACGGGCGTGCCGCCTTCGATCGCGCTCGAGCAGCGCATCTCGCGCGCCGGAGCGAACTCCACCGTCGCCACCGTCACGGAGGTCGCTCATTACTTGCGCCTCCTCTATGCGAAAGCGGGAGAGATGCATTGCCCGAAGTGCGACTCCGCGGTGGCGCCGCTGTCGCCCGACGATCTCTTCGCGAGGCTCACGGATCAGCGAGGAAACAAGACGATTTACTCGCCGGCCGTGCGGGCTCGCAAAGGCACGTATCTCGATCTGTTCGTCGCGGCCGCGCGCAGCGGCGTGAAAACGGCTCGCGTCGACGGCGCGATCGTCGCCATCGCCCCTCCGCCGAAGCTCGCGAAGACGAAAGAGCACACGATCGATCTCATCGTGCATTACGGAGATCCTTCGTCCTTCGAGCGCGCCATGTTCGATCGCGCGATCGCATGGGGCGCGGGCGGATTGCGCGTCGCCGACGGTCCGCCTTCGGCGAAGCCCACGAAAGACGAAGAGACGTTGTCGACGGCGCGCTCCTGTCAGAAGTGCGGCGCCGGCGTTCCCGAGATCGACCCGCGCTGGTTCTCGTTCAATACGACACAAGGTCAATGCGAGGTCTGCGAAGGCAGCGGCGTCGCTCCCGGACACGACGCCACGGATTCGAACGCTCCGAAGTGCAAATCGTGCGGCGGCGCTCGTCTCGCGATCTTGCCGCGCAACGTGCGCCTCTTCGGCGAGCGGTATCACGAGCTCTGCGGGCGCGACGTCGCGACGGCGCTCGCTCTCACGAAAGCCTGGAAATTCTCGGGTAGAAACGCGATCATCGCGGAGGCGCCGCACGGCGAGCTCGTGCGCCGGTTGCAGTTCATCGCCGACGTCGGGCTCGGTTATCTCGCGCTCGAGCGGCCCGCGTCGACTCTGTCGGGCGGCGAGATGCAACGCTTGCGACTGTCGGCGCAGCTCGGCAGCGGTCTCACGGGCGCGCTCTACGTGCTCGACGAGCCCACCATCGGACTCCATCCACGCGACACGCGGCTCCTTCTCGCCAACTTGCGCGCGCTCACCGAGTGCGGATCCACCGTGCTCGTCGTCGAGCACGACGCCGAGACCATCGCCGCCGCCGACCACGTCATCGATCTCGGACCCGGCGGAGGACGCACCGGCGGGCACATCATCGCGGCCGGCCCCGCTGCGCGCGTGCTCACCGACGAGCGATCTCCGACCGCACGCGCATTGCGCGAAACCGGTAAAATCCAGCGTCCGAAGCGGCCCATCCCCGATCGCTGGACGGAGCTCACCGGCGCCACCGCGAACAACTTGAAGCGCGCCACGCTGCGCATCCCCGCCGGCCGCATGACCGTCGTCGCGGGAGTCAGCGGCTCGGGCAAGAGCACGCTCGTACGCGGCGTCTTCTATCCGGCCGTTCGCAAAGCGCTCGGTCTCGTCGCCGACCCGCCGATGCCTTTCGAAAAATTGAAGGGCGAGAAATGTCACAAACGCGCGCTCGCCGTCGATCAATCACCCATCGGGCGCACGCCGCGATCGGTTCCCGCGACGTTCCTCGGCGTGTTCGACGAGATCCGGCGCCTCTTCGCATCACTGCCCGAATCGAAAGTCCGCGGTTACACGCCGTCGCGATTTTCGTTCAACGGCGGAGGCGGCGGACGTTGCCAAGCTTGCCAAGGCCAAGGCGCGATCGTCGCGGAAATGGCTTTTTTACCCGATGTCATCGCTCCATGTGAGGCATGCGGCGGCGCGCGATTCGAGCCCGCCACGCTCGACATTCGCTATGCCGGTCTTTCGATCGGCGACGTTCTCCATCTCTCCGCGCAAGATGCGGCCGACGTCTTCAAGTCGCATCCCAAGATCGCGCGACCCCTCGCCACGCTCACCGATCTCGGCGTCGGGTACGTGCAAATCGGACAAGGCTCGAACACGCTCTCGGGCGGTGAAGCGCAACGTCTCAAGCTCGCCGCCGAGCTCACGGCCGGCGTCGCGCACGAGCCGACGCTCTACGTGCTCGACGAGCCCACGACCGGCTTGCATCTCTCCGACGTGAAGCGCTTGATCTCCGTGCTCGATCGTCTCGTCGAGCGCGGCGACACGCTCGTCATCGTCGAGCATCATCCCGATGTCATCGCTTCTGCAGATTGGGTCGTCGAGCTCGGTCCCGAAGGCGGCGCGCGCGGAGGACAGGTCGTCTTCGAAGGTGAGCCCTCAAAGCTTTTCCGCGCCGACACGCCGACGGGTCGTTTCTTCGCGTCGTCACGCAACGAGGCCGCGGCACCGCGAAAAACGCCGAAAAAGGCGGCCTCGCGTGCAGCGGGCGCGAGCGAGTAAACTGCGGGCATGAGTCTTCTCGAGGTCGACAATCCGTACACGGGCGAAGTCGCCGTCGAGGTTCCTCTCGCCAACGCAGAGGACGTGAACCGAACGCTCGATGCGTCGCGCGCGGCGGCGAAAGCATTTCGTTCGTCGAAGATCGCCGATCGCAAAGCCCTCTGCGAGCGCGCGACCGCGGCCATGGAAAAAAATGCCGACGCGATCGCGCACGACATCTCGAAGATGATGGGCAAGCCGGTCTCGCAAGCGAAGGGCGAGGTCGGCGGCATGGCCGGACGCGCGCGCCACATGATCTCCATCGCGGAAGAAGCGCTCGCGGACACCGTGCTCGAGCCGAAAGAAAATTTCGAGCGTCGCATCGCGCGCGATCCGCTCGGCGTCGTGCTCGATCTACCGGCGTGGAATTATCCGCTGCTCACCGCCGTGAATGCGGTGATCCCGGCCGTGCTCGCGGGCAACTCCGTCATCGTGAAACATTCGCCGCGGTCACCGCTCTGCGGAAAACATTTCGCCGACGCATTCGCGGTCGCAGGGGCGCCGAAAGGGCTTGTTTTGGCGCTCGATTGCGATCACCCGACGTCGGAGAAGATCGTCGCCGATCCGCGCGTCGATCACGTCATCTTCACGGGCTCGATCTTCGGCGGTCATCGCATCGCACGAGCCGCGGCCGGAAAGTTCATGCACGTCGGCTACGAGCTCGGCGGAAATGATCCGGCCTACGTCGCCGCCGACTGCGATCTCGAAAAAACAGTAGAGAACGTCGTCGACGGCGCGATCTACAACGCCGGCCAAAGCTGCTGCGGAGTCGAGCGCGTGTACGTGCACGAGAGCGTGTACGACGAATTCGTCGGGGCGTGCGAGCCGCTCGTCCGCGCCTACGTCATGGGCGATCCCGAAGACGCGAAGACGTCGCTCGGTCCCATTGCGCAACCGAATCATCCCGCCGAGCTCGAGGACATGACGCGCGACGCGACGGGCAAAGGCGCGAAGCTCGTCGCCGGCGGCAAACGCGCGAAGGTGGGCGGCAAAGGCCGCTTCTTCGAAGCGACATTGATTGCAGACTGCACACACGAAATGGCTTTATTCCAGCGGGAATCGTTCGGCCCGATCGTCGCCGTCATGAAAGTGAAATCCGACGAAGAGGCGCTCACCAAAATGAACGACTCCTCGCTCGGTCTCACCGCGAGCATCTGGACCCGAGATCGCGACCGCGCCGACAAGCTCGCACGCGCGCTCGATTTCGGCACCGTTTACATGAATCGCTGCGACGCGCTGGATCCGGCATTGCCGTGGACCGGCGTCAAAGATTCGGGTCGAGGCTCGAGCCTCTCGAGGCTCGGCTTCGACGCGCTGACGAGACCGAAAGCGCTCCACTATCGACTGAAGCTCTAGAGCGGTTTGTTCGGCTCGTTGACTTGGTCGCAGCGTGACATGCAATCGTAATTGTCTGCGCACGCGGTGATGCAGTCCTGCGACTTGTCTTGTTTGTGATTGCACTTCGGATCGCGCTCGCACTTTTGCGGATCTTGCGCGGCGGCCTTTTCGGCGGCGCCGCACCCCGGCAAAAAGAGCATGCTGGAAGACACGATCATCAGCACGACGAGGACACTCCGAGGCATCCATCGATCATACGCGCGCTCATGACGAGCGCCCTTATTTTCGCGTGCAGCGGTTGAGCGCGCGCTCGACGGCCTTGAGGTACGGGCTGTCGTGCGAGAGCGGGTAATGCCACTCGTAGAAACCGATGAAGTGATGGTTTTTCACGTGCGAGCACACTTTGACGATTTCCTTTTCGATCTCCTTCGGCGTGTACCTCGGCGGATACGGCGCGATGTTCAGCATCGGAGCTACGCGTGAGTGCTTCGCGAGCGTCGCGTTCCCGCGATAGACGCCGCGGTCGTAGTAAAGATCGTCGATGCGCGTGTCGTCCGTGTAGAGCTCCGCGAAATACGCCGCGACGTGCGGAGCACGAACGAGCCGCCAGCGGTCGTCGCGAAACGCCATGTACTCGAAGCCGCGCTTCTCGCCTTTCGCGCAACGATCCACGCGGAGCTTTTCGAGCGAGAACGCATTGCTCGGGTTCGTGTCGTCGTAGAAAAAGTCGTCGCCGTTCGGATCCTTGATTTCGCCGTTCGAGTGGCACTCGCGAAAGTCGGGGTCTTGCTTCGTGCGATCCGCGGTCCAGCATCCGTTCGAGTGCAGGTCCTCCGCGAGATACGTGTAAATTGCAAATGTCGCGTGAATGCGCTTTTTGCAGCGCACCGGCGCTGGGGGCGGAGGCGCGGTCGTGCCCCCGTTGATTTTCGCCGGCGCGATCTCGGTCGTCACGGGCGCGTCGATCACGTCGTCGAGGGGATCGGCCGAATCCACGAGCCCGTCGGCTTCGTCGTTCTCGTCGATCTCGGAGCGATCGGCGATCGCGTCGATCGCGTCGTCGCTCACCATCGGCTCGGGATCGGGTCCGAGCCCGTCGAGATCGACGCCGTCGAAGTCCTCGTCCGTGAAGCCGTCGGTGTCGAGCTCCTCCACGTTGCTTGCCGTCGCTTCGTCGGCCGCTTGTCCGCACGCGACGACGCAAAGCAAAAGCGAAATTCCGATCGCGAGCCTTCGAATCAGACAGAGCTTCATGCGAGCGGGTATCGCAACGTCCGTGCCCGCAACCAGACGCCGCACAACCTCACGAAATGCCGTATTTTCTAGGCCATTTCGCGTCCACCGGGGATCGTGAGCATCCCGGATCGACAGCGTACCGGTCTCGCGAACGCACGCGAGCGGCTCGCGAATGGCGAAGCGGGGGGCGGGGAGGATGACTGCGCGCGGGCGTGGTCGCGACGGCACGGAGCGTTGTCGGGAGCACTCGCGGTAAGGCGAGTTTTGTTCTGGTGGGCCTTAACGGCCCCTCATTTTCCTGCGGAAAATGAGCCTCCCCGTCGTTGCTTACGCAAAGCGTTTTGCTTCGCAAAACGCTGATTCAAGATCGCGCGAGGATCGGCTCGCTCCGCGAGCCCACCGACCGCAGGAGAAAAGAATGAACGTCCAACGCTTCGCTCGGACGAAAGAAAAAGACGAACAGATTTGATTTTGTCGTCTTGCGGACTGTGGGCTCGCGGTAGCGAGCCGATCCTCCAGCGATCTTGGAACCGCGTTTTGCGAAGCAAAACGCTTTGCGTAAGCAACGACGGGGAGGCTCATTTTGCGAAGCAAAATGAG
>JAICXU010000058.1 GCA_025934595.1 Polyangiaceae bacterium
TGCGACGCGGCGACCAGCTCGCTGCGGGTCGGCGTGTCGATCCCGTAGAAGCACGGGTGCGTGGTCGGCGGCGCGCTGATCCGCAGGTGGACCTCGCGCGCGCCGGCGCTGCGCAGCATCTTGACGATCTTGCGCGACGTCGTGCCGCGCACGATCGAGTCGTCGATGACGACGACGCGCTTCCCGCGGAGGACCGGCTCCACCGGGTTGAGCTTCAGGCGCACGCCGAAGTGGCGAATCGATTGTTGCGGCTCGATGAACGTGCGCCCGACGTAATGCGAGCGAATGAGGCCCATTTCGAACGGAATTTTCAGCGTGGCCGCGTAGCCGATCGCGGACGGAACGCCGGAGTCGGGGACGGGAATGACGACGTCGGCTTCGACCGGATGCTCTTTCGCGAGCCGTTCGCCGAGGGATTTGCGAACCTCGTAGACGCTGCGCAGTCCGCCATCCCGGGAAGGCACGCGCGCTCCCGCCCCGAAAAAGCGTGGTTTTTCGGGGTCCCCACCCTCTGCGGTGGCTCCGGTGCGCGTCGCCGAATCGTGAGCCGAGGACCCTCCTTCGGTGGACTTCGCGAAGTACGAATCCGGACGTGCAAAATACACGTATTCGAAAATGCAGCGTTGCCGCTCTTTTTGCGGCAATCGATGCGAACGCATGCCGCCGCCGTCGATGACGAGCATCTCGCCGGGCTCGACGTCACGCACGTATTCGGCGCCGATCAGATCGAACGCGGTGGGCTCGCTCGCGAGCACGTGGGCATCACGCGAGCCCGGCAAGATGCCGACGCAGAGCGGACGAATCCCGCGCGGGTCGCGCACGGCGACGAGCGTGTCTTCGTTCATGAAGAGGAGCGAGTACGCGCCTTCGACGCGAGCGAGCGCGTCGAGGATCCGATCGTCGACGGCGATCTGATTCGATCGCGCGACGAGATGAACGACGACCTCCGTGTCCGCGGACGACTGGAAAATCGAGCCCTGTCCTTCGAGCTCGGCGCGGAGCTCCTCGGCGTTCGTGAGATTTCCGTTGTGGCAAACCGCCAGCGAGCCGCGCGAGTAGTCCACGGCGAACGGCTGCGCGTTTTTCAGATGCGAGCCGCCCGCCGTCGAATAGCGCACGTGACCGATCGCGATGCGACCGGGCAGCTTCGCGAGATGCGCCTCTTGAAACGCGTCTTGCACGAGGCCCATCGCGCGATGCGCATAGAGCTGCGTGCCGTCGCTCGTGACGATGCCCGCGGATTCTTGTCCGCGATGTTGCAACGCGTGGAGACCGAGATACGTGAGATTCGCGGCCTCGGGATGACCGTAGATACCAAAGACGCCGCACATGGGGACTCGGTTTTAGCTCGCTTGCCCATGTGCGGCCAGCGCTAGCGCCTACCGCTCGTCATTTGCATTTGACGTACGAAGAATCGCTTTTGCACTGGTGCGAGCCCGTTCCCGTCTTGCAGGGCTCGGTGTCGTCGACGTTGCCTGCATCGACTTCACCGCATTCGAAGCACTGACCGCTGGTGCACGTTTGGTTGTCGCCCGGGCACTGCCCGGCGTCGCTGCTCGGACACGGGCATCGTGAGAAACCCGCAAGGCACTCGGAGAAAGCTGCGGCGTCTTGCGGCTCGCAGCGCGCAACGGCGGGAGTGCCGTTCCCGAGGCAAGCGTCGCAGATGAACGGCGCACCGGTGCACATCCCGCAACTGTTCACGCACACCGGGATCGACCCTGGACACTCGAACGGGAATCCGGCGCAATCGGTCGTGCAGTGCGCAACGAGACTCGTGCCGCAGAGATAAATGGCGGCGCCCGTATCGCTTCCCGCGTCGTCGGCTCCGCCTCCCGTGTCGGTGGTATTCGCGTCGCCGGGCGTCGAGCCATCGTCGCTCGATCCGTCGGCGCCTATTTTCCCGTCGTCGGCGGTCGAACCATCGACGCCTTCGCCGATAATCGTGCCGCCATCTTGGAGGCTGCACGCGACGGCGAGACTCGCGATCCAGAGTGACGCGAACACCACGCTTTTCCAGCGGCGCATCGTTCTTCGATCCTAGCAGACTACGGGGCCGCGTACGAAGCCGTGATGATCATGAGATAGCGCCCATGTGCGTGCTGCGCGGACGCGAGCGCCGCGGCCGCAGTTCCGCCGTCGGATTGCATCGACTCGAGCCAGGCGTGCTTGACGGCGATCGCGCAGTCCCTGGCCGTTTGCCCGCTCTTCAGTGTGCGCTCGTCGTGGGGAGCGCGCACCTCGATCGGGTTGCGCTTGCGGAGAAAGCTCACGTCCGCCTCGAACCCGATGGTCCCCGCTTCGCCGTGTGCGCATGATTCGGCGTGCGTGATTGCATTCGCGAACGCCGCCTCGACGGCGGCGGGGTGATCGCAATCGGCGGGTGCGGTTCGCGCGCTCCCCGAATCATGGCATTCGAGAATGCGCGCAGGACCGACGGTGACGACCGGCGGCGGTCCGGCGTCGGCGACCTGCACGAGGGCGGCCGGCGTCCCCGCATCGGTGCCGGCATCCGCAATGAGTGCAGAATACACGTTATTTTTGGGCGCGTGAGCGTGGTGCCAAATCGCAAGCGGGATCGCGATGACGAGAGCGCCGCCGGCGAACGCACCGGCGACACGAAGACGTGCGCGAAGCTCTTCGTCGAGCGGCATCGCGATACCCTAATACGAGCGGGGCCTAGCGCGCAGGCTTGTCGCGCGTCCAGAACGGGACCCGCGAGTCAACTCAAGTAGGATCGACGAGGCTTCGCACGCTCGACCCGGGCTCGTGGCGTGCGATCGACGCGACGAGATCGAGACCGTCGGGGAGCATGCCCTGCACTTGTCCGACGACTTGCTCGACCAGGTTGCGGGCTTCTTGTTGCGCGGGACCGACCATCGCCACCGCGAAACGCAGCGGACCGGTGCGACCGGCGGTGACGGCGATCAAGGACAAAAGAAGCATGTCCGTGAGCTCGAGCACGCGCGTGGCGGCGCGGCGGAACGCGAGCATCTCGAGGATGGTCGGGCGATCCGAGACGAGGCGATTCGGTCCGCGCAATTCGTAGCGCGCGATCGAGAGAGGGGCGTCGACCCAGTCCGCGAATGCCGCTTCTTCGTCGAGCGCGCGAAGGAGCTGCTCGCGCGTGAGCAGGCCGGAGAGGCCGTCGCGTTTGCCGAGATAGGCGCGCGCGCGTTTGTGTCCGGCGCTGTCTTTCGCGAACGTGACGAGCTTGAGACGGAGCTCGCCGAGCTGCACCTCGCCGCCGTGCATCAAGTTCACCGACTTGCGGCGCTCGTACGTGTGATCGACGTACGTGCCGTTCGTCGAGCCCATGTCTTCGACGATCCAGCTTCCTTGCGACCACTTGAACTTCGCGTGTTGCCCCGAGACGGTGGCCTCGGGCATCACGTAGTCGTTGTCGGATCGACGGCCGACGGTGAGCTCGGGTTTGTCGAGCGCGATCAATTCGCCGACGAACTCGGGCGCGTTCGTCGCGAACGTGGCGAGGAGCGACTGCTCTCCCGCGTGAAATTGCGACGTCGTGTTGCGGCCGGGCGGCGGGCCCGGATCGAGACGCTCGCGCGGGAGCTGCACGGGGTTCGTCGTGAGCGTCGCGGGATTGAAAAATCGGAGGTGACGCGCGACGAGGCGGCCCTGCGGATCGTCGGCGAGGCAGCGGAAGATCTGTTTGATCTCGTCGACCGAGAGCCCGGCCGGCACGTCGAACATGATCTGCTGGCGCATCGGTTTTGCGCGCGGTTTGTAGCCGGGCTCCGGAACACGGCACGTCCACATTTCCCAGAGCGTGAGGCCGAGCGCGTAGACGTCGTCTTCCATCGACGCGCCACCCGAGCGAATTCGCTCCGGCGCCATGTAGTTCGGCGTTCCGCCGTCGGGAGGTGCGCCGGGCCTGCGACCGGAGACGCGCGCGCGCTCTTTCGCGAAGCCGAAGTCCAAGACGACCGCTTTGCCGAAGCCGCCGTCGGGGTCGGTCGTGACCATGACGTTGCCGGGCTTCAAATCGCCGTGCACGAGACCGCCCGCGTGGATCGCGGCGACGCCGGCGCAGACGTCGGAGGCAATGCGCCGGAACTCGTCGGAGGTGTAGCCGCCTTGCGCTTTTTTCCGACGAATGTGCGTGTGCAGCGTTTGCCCGGTGATGTGCTCCATCACGAGGATGGGCCCGTATTGCGAAGGCGCGAGATCGTGCACGCGACACACGTTCGGGTGGCTCACCGATCGCGCGTGCAGCAATTCTTGGCGAAGCGCCTCGTCGTCGCCGGGCATGCGCGACTCTTCGCGCACGATTTTCAGCGCGACAGGCTGTTGCGTCGCGCGATCGTGCGCCAGAAACACCTCACCCATGCCCCCTTTGCCGAGGCTTTGCCGAATCTCGTAGCGATCATTGATGATCGTCCCTTGCGAGATCGGGGGTTGGGAGCTGGCGCTCCGAGACGACTCGGTCACGAATAGAGAGTCGTCGATCCTGCCGCGCCGCGCAAGGTGCTATTCCCGCGAAATAACCGCCAAGCCGCCGAGAACACCAAGCAGAAAATCTGAATTTTTATCCATGGGCCGCCTTGGCGCCTTGGCGGTTCGCCGCTTCCAGCTGGCCCGACGGATTCACACCAATCGCGCGTAGAAACCGGCGAGCGCTTCGTCGATCTTGTCGATTCGGGTGCCACCGGCCTGCGCCATGTCGGGCCGACCGCCGCCGGAGCCGCCGACGATCTCCGCCACGGGCTTGATCAAATCACCCGCGCGATATTTGTCGGTGAGCGACTTCGCGACCGTAACGACGAGCGCGGCCTTCGGTCCCTGCGCGGCGGCGACGAGAACGACGGCGTCGCCGAGCTTGTCGCGCACCTTGTCGGCGATGTCGCGGAGCGTCGCCGCGTCGGGGGCGTCGACTCTCACGGCGAGCGCTTTTCCGCCGGGGATCGGGCGTGCATCGCGTACCCATGCGTCGATCCCGCCGCCGCCGGCGCCGCCCATCGCCACTTTTTTCTTCAGATCCGCGACTTCTTTTTCGAGCGATCTTTTTTCTGCGAGGAGCTTGTCGATCTTCTCGCCGACTTGATGCGGCGCCGCGCCCACCGAGTGTGAAATCGCGCCGAGGCGATCTTCGACGAGCTGCGCATGCGCGAGCGCGTTCATTCCCGTGGCCGCTTCGATGCGACGCACGCCGGCTGCGACGCCCGATTCGCTCACGATTTTGAGCTGACCGATTTCGCCGAGCGCACGCGCATGCGTGCCTCCACAAAGCTCGACGGAGTCTTTCGTCATCGTGAGCACGCGCACGACGTCACCGTATTTTTCTTCGAAGATCGCGACCGCGCCTGCCTTCTTCGCTTCGTCGATCGGAAGCACCTGCGTTTGCACGGGCGCGTCGGTGAGAATTTTTTCGTTCACGAGCGTCTCGATTCGGCGGAGCTCGTCCGGCGTGACCGGCTGGCCGTGCGAAAAATCGAAACGAAGACGATCGGGACCGACGAGCGATCCTTTTTGCGTGGCTTGCTCGCCGAGCGTCTTCCGCAGCGCCCAATGAAGAAGATGCGTGGCGGAGTGATTGCGCCGCGTCGCCGTCCGGCGCGCGTGATCGACCTCGAGCTTCACGGCGTCGCCGACCTTGATTTTCCCTTGTTTTGGTGCGCCGACGTGCGCAACGAGCCCGGCGATCGGCTTCTGCGTATCGGTCACGTCGAACAGAAAATCGGCGGCGGAAATTTTTCCGCGGTCGCCGACCTGACCGCCGGCTTCGCCGTAAAACGGCGTGACGTCGGTGATGATGATCGCGCCTTGCGTGTCTTCGTCGATCTCGTTGACGAGCCCCGTGCCTTGAACGATGGCGACGATCTTCCCCTCCCCTTCTTCGCGCTCGTAGCCCGTGAACCGAACGGTGTGGTTCGGCACGCGCTCGAGCGCGACGCGCCACACCGCTTCGATGCTCGCCTCACCTACCTTCGATCCCTCGCTCCGCGCGCGCTGCTCGTCCATCGCGCGATCGAAGCCGGCTTTGTCGACCTCGAATGATCGCTCTTGGCCGATGACCTCGGTGAGATCGAGAGGAAAACCGAACGTGTCGTAGAGCTTGAACGCGATCTCGCCGGGGAGAATTTTTTTGCCGCTCTCTTCGCGCCAGTCTTTGTTTTTTTCGAGGAGGTCGAGGCCGCGATCGATCGTCTGCCGGAAGCGCACCTCTTCTTGCTCGGTGACGGTGGCGATCAGATCTTTTCGTTGCGAGAGCTCCGGATATTGGTCGCTCATGAGTCGGGCGACCTCGAGCGCGACCTCGTGCAGGAACGGTTGCAAGATGCCGAGGCGATGACCGTGGCGGATCGCGCGACGCATCACGCGACGGAGGACGTACTCGCGTCCGGCGCGATCGGGGAAGACGCCTTCCGCGATCAAGAACGCCGTCGTACGCGCGTGATCGGCGATGACGCGCATCGAGACGTCGTCGTCGGCTTGCGTGCCGCGATACGATTTACCGCTGATTTCTGCGGCTTTTTCGACGAGCGCACGGAGGAGATCGGTGTCGTAATTGCTCGCCTTGCCTTGGAGCACGCTCGTGATTCGCTCGAGGCCCATGCCCGTGTCGACACACGGCTTCGGCAGTGGCGTGAGGACGCCCTCCGCCGATCGATCGAATTGCATGAATACGAGGTTCCAAATTTCCATCCAGCCGCGACCGTTCGCGTCGGGCTCTCGTCCGAACGAGGAGACGTCGACGGTCTCGCCGTTGAACCAATGGATCTCCGAGCAAGGTCCGCACGGGCCGGTGTCGCCCATTTGCCAGAAGTTGTCGGCCATGCCCATGCCGAGGATCTTGTCGTCCGAGAATCCGGTGACTTTTTTCCAGATCGCGCGCGCTTCGTCGTCGGCGGGGATCCCCTGCTCACCGCCGAACACGGTGATGACGAGCCGGCTCGTATCGAGACCGTACCCCTTGGTGATGAGCTCCCACGCGTATGCGATCGCGTCTTCTTTGAAGTAGTCGCCGAAGCTGAAGTTGCCGAGCATCTCGAAGAACGTGTGATGGCGCGCGGTGACGCCGACGTTCTCGAGGTCGTTGTGCTTGCCGGAGATGCGGATGCATTTCTGCGACGACGTCGCGCGCGTGAAGGGCCGGCTGTCCTTGCCAGTGAACACGTCTTTGAACGGGACCATGCCCGCGTTCGTGAACATGAGCGTGGGATCGTTTTGCGGGACGAGCGGCGCGCTTGCGCAGAGCGAGTGGCCTTTGCCTTCGAAAAATTTCAAGAACGCGGAGCGCACCTCCGACGCGGATTTTTCAGATGCATCCATCGCGTTCGCTTTACCACAAAACCGCTATTTTAACGCTTCATAGAGGTCGTCGTAGGCGGCGGCGATGACGCCGGGTCGATACGCCTGGAGATATCGCGAGCGCGCTTTGTGCGGCAAATCGCCGGGCGATTCGAGAAGCTGGGAGATTTCGCCCGCGAGCGCAGCGTGATCTTTCGGCGGCACGTATCGCGCGGCATGAATCTCCTCGAGCGGACCTCCGCGCGCGAGCACCATCGGAATTCCGAGCGCGAGCGCCTCGAGAAGAACGAGAGGTAGATCGACCTTGCCGTAAAGATCGTCGACGGGGAACGCGACCACTTTCGAGATCGAAAGCAGCGGAGCGAGCGACTCGAGCTCGCCGACATGACGCGTGTATTCTGCAATCTTTTCGTTTTCGAGGAGCTCGACGAGCTTCGCTTTTGCGCGCGCGGCACGCGACGTCTTCGGGCGACATGCGAACACGATCTTCACGTTCGGATGAATCGTCACGAGGGCGCGAATCGCACGCGCGACGGTCTCGGCGCCGCTCGAGGTCTCGTAGTCGCCCGGGTAGAGGACGATCGGCGAGTCGCCGAGATCGAGCTCGCTTCGGAGCGCGCGCTCTTCGTCGCGAGTCGCCGCGGTCGGAGCCTCGGCGCATGGCGCGATGGTGAGAATGCGCTGCGGGTCGACGCCGGCCGCGAGAAATTTCCCGCGCGTGTGCTCGCTCATGGTGACGGCGACGTCGCCGAAGAGGAGCGCCTTGTCGAATTTCTTGGGGGTGCTCGCGATCGTTTGCACGATGTTGCCGGTCCATCCGCGCGAGCGTCGCGATGACGCGGCCATCTTCGCGATCCTCGTCGTCCGCGAGCTCGGCGCGAAAACGAAATGCCAGATGTCGTGCGGTGGTCCGCGAAAGAGCCGCCATGCGACGCGCGCGTTGGCGCTGAGCCCGGGCGCGAAGCCGCCGCTCTCGCGGTAAATCGGCTCGATCTCGACGCGATCGTTGAACGGCGAAGGGCCCGGGGGCGTCATCACGACGGCTTGCGTGCGCGACAAATGCGAAGCGACGTCGCGCACGAAGTTCTTCGAGCCGTCATGCCACGGCGGCGCGATGGGCTTCGAGACGAAGAGGACTCGCTTCACTCCGCGAGGGTAGCGACCAGACTTGTGTCGCGTCTAGACCGGGCTGATTTACTTGACGGCTTGGTCCAAGCCGACGTTGCAGCCGTTCAACGCGCTTTCGACCGCGCCGTCGATGGCCTGATCTTCGAGCGCGTTGATGCGCCCCGTGCTCACGAGCGAGCTCTGCGTTCCGATGCTGGTCGCACCGCCGGTGAGCGACGCTTTGAGCGAGTGCTCGGGCAACTTGCTCACGCTGAACTCGACCTTCGCTTGGAAGCGCACGGTGCCGCCGCTCTTTTTCTCTTCCGCCATTTTCAAGACCGCGCCGTCGAGCACGAGGATCGGTGCGTGCGTGCGCGCCGCAGCAGCGTCGTCGTCGACCACGACTGCGCCGGGGATCGTCGCCGCGCGTGTGTGGGCCGCGCGCTCCATCACGGCGCCGAGCGCATCACCGCGCACGTTCGTGAGGTTCTTCATGCTGCCGATCTTGACGGCGTATTTCACCGCCGGCGCGGCCGTCGCCGGCGTCGACTTCAACGACGCGATGGCGTTCTCCATTTGTGACCGCGTGGCTGGTGCGCTTTCGTTTCTCGCCGCGCGCGTGAGCGGCGCGATCGCGTCCGGATTTCCGAGAACGCGAAGCGCGGCAGCTGCAGCCGTTCGCACGGCGGGATGCGGATCGTCGAGCGCGGCGGTGAGCGGAGCGAGCGCGCCCGGAGATTTCGTCTTTCCGAGATACAGCGCCGCTGCTACGCGCACGCGAAAATCGTCGGACTGCATCAGCTCGTGCTTCGCGGTCGTCTCGTCTTGCGCGACCGACGATCTTTCGACGCCGCAAACGAGCGCGCTTGAAATCACCAACGATGCCAATGCGACTCGCGCCGCACGTCCGAACTTGCTCATCCTGTTTTCCTCCCTCGGAACGACGCGGACGTCGCGTCGCTTGATACGAAGAAAATCGCCGGTAGAACCTAAGAGCGAGCTGGGCTTGCGCTCACGTCTCAAAAAAGGGACGCGCCGAGCACGTCGTCACTTCAAATCTACTAATTAGATTTTGATCGACGCTCAACTATTTGGCACGCGTTGTCGAGCATGATGTGTTGCGCGCACACCTCCGCACGTTCACGCCATTTTCTCCAGGGACGCGGATCTTCCACGCATCGCTTTCGCGATGTCACGTGAGAGATCTAGAGGAGGCCTTTGACTTCTTTCTCGATCTCCGCTTCGTCGCCATCGTGATAACCGGCGTGCACGAAGCGCACGATTCCTTTTTTGTCGATCACGAACGACGTGGGCATCGCTTCGACGTGCCACTTGCCGGCGATCGACTTGTCTTGGTCCCAGCCGATGAAAAATTTTGCGCCGAGCGTCGATCCGAAATCCGCGATTCCGCCTTTGTCGTCATCTTCGGAGATGCCGACGATCTCGAGACCGCTCGCCTTGTATTTGACGTTCAGCTCTTGGAGCTTCGGAAAAGATTTTTTGCACGGGCCACACCACGTCGCCCAGAA
>JAICXU010000321.1 GCA_025934595.1 Polyangiaceae bacterium
AGCCTCGCTTCGCTTGCCGTGCTGCCTCGCGCGTCGCGAGCGTGATTTTTTTCTCCGCGTCACCGGCCTCCACGAGCCACCACGCGTCTTGCGAGCTCGCTTCGCGCGAGCACTCGAAGAGAAGCTCGGCGGTGCGCTCGGGCGAGATGCGTTGATCGCTGCGTCCGGGAAGCTCGACGACCGCGCGACGAACCTTGAGCCCGTCGAGCACGCGTGTGATGTGCTTCACCACGCTGCGAAACGCGTCTTCGGTGAGCTCGCTTTTTTTTCCGAGCCCGAAAATGAGCAGCTTGTCGAACGGCAGGCGCGGGCGACCCGGCAGGCACAAAACCTCCGAGTGCTTTCCGAGCAAAAATTCCTCGCGCTCCAGCGCGCTCAATTTTCCCGCGAGCCGCCAATCGACGAGCCCGGCGAGCCCACGCATCGGCATCTCGTCTTCGTAGATGCAGCATGCGACGACCTCGGCCGCCATCGGCTCGTCGAGCTTCTGCAAGTCGGGAGCGACGAAGTGCAGCTCCATCGGGTCACGCGTCCTTGCGACCGAGCTTGTCCGCGATCTGGTTCAAGACGCCGTTGACGAACGCTCCCGAATCCTCCGACCCGAACGACTTCGCGAGCTCGACCGCCTCGTCCAAAATGACCGCACGCGGCACGTCGGTCTTGTGCTCGAGCTCCCAGGTGCCGAGGCGGAGCAAATTGCGATCGACGCGCGCCATGCGCTCGATGCGCCAATTCGCAGAAGATTGCACAATACACGCATCGATTTTCGCGAGCGAGCCGGCCACGCCACGCACGGCCGCATCGGCATATTCGCGGCCTTCGGGATTGCCCTCGAAATGCCGCCAAAACAAGGCGATCGCGGCCTCGGCGTCCGCACCCGAGGTCTCGATTTGAAACAACATTTGCAGCGCTGCTTCGCGCCCCGAGTGTCTGGCGCCCATGTTCTCAGAATCCTGCGTCGCCGAGCGCGCGTCCGAGAGCCACCATCTCGATCGCCGTCGTCGCCGCGTCCCAACCTTTGTTGCCAGCTTTCGTGCCGGCGCGCTCGACGGCTTGCTCGATCGTGTCTGTCGTGAGCACGCCGAACGCGATGGGAACCCCGGACGACATCGAAGCTTGCGCGACGCCTTTCGCCGCTTCGCCCGCGACGTAATCGAAGTGGGGCGTGGCTCCGCGAATGACGGCGCCGAGCGCGATGACGGCGTCGACTTTTTTGCTCGACGCGAGCCGGGCAGCGGCGAACGGAATTTCCCAGGCGCCGGGCACCTTCGCGATCGTGATGTTTTCGCGCGCGACGCCATGACGAACGAGCGCATCGACGGCACCGCTGACGAGGTGATCGACGATGAACGCGTTGAAACGGCTCGCGACGATCGCGAACTTGGCGCCGGCGGGCGCGACGAGCGTTCCTTCGATCGTTCGAGGCGGCGTGGATTGGCTCATGGTCTATGTCTCTTTCGACGAATCCAAGGGACGGCACTCGACGATGTCGAGCCCGTAGCCGTGGATACCGGCAATTCTACGAGGATTGTTCGTGAGAAGGCGGATCTTGTGAAGGCCGAGGTCGGCGAGGACTTGCGCGCCCAGTCCGTATTCGCGAAGCGGTCCCGCTTCGATAAGCAATGGCCGGCTGCTCTCGGGCTCCGTTTCAATCGGCAAAATGGCTCCAAACGCGTTCAGCTCCTTCGCGATGTTTCCCGAAGGCGGCAGGTACACCACGACGCCGCGGCCTTCGCTCTCGATCATACGGAACGATGCGCGAAGGTTCGCGCCGCCTTCGCCGCGCGCCGTCGACGCGAACATGTCGGTGAGGAGCATGCCCGCGTGCATGCGACACGTGATGGGAGAGTCGCCCGTGAGGTTCCCTTTCGTGAACGCCAGGATCTGTCGTCCGCTCGGCGACGCTTCGAACACGATCGCGCGCCAGGGCGTGCCCGTCGCATCGAGCGTGATTTCTTTCTCCGAAACGCGCGTGACGAGACGCTCGGTCTGCATGCGGTACTGAATGAGGTCGGCGATCGACAGAATGAGCAGATCGTGTTTTTTCGAAAACGCCTCGAGGTCGGGCATGCGCGCCATCGAGCCGTCCTCCTTCATGATCTCGCAGATGACTCCCGCGGGAGTGAGGCCGGCCATGCGCGCGAGATCGACCGAGCCCTCCGTCTGTCCCGTGCGAACGAGCACGCCACCGCTCTTGGCTTTGAGCGGAAACACGTGACCGGGCGTGACGAGATCGCCGGGATGACAATTCGGATTGGCGGCGACGCGCATCGTGTGCGCGCGATCGGCGGCGCTGATTCCGGTGGTGACGCCTTGCTTCGCTTCCACGCTCACGGTGAACGCGGTGCCGAGAGGCGGACCACCCCTGCCCGGCGTGTGCATCATCGGCAAGCCGAGGCGATCGATCTGCTCTTCGGTGAGCGTGAGGCAAATGAGACCGCGCCCATGCGTGGCCATGAAGTTCACGCCTTCGGGCGTTACGAGCTCCGCGGCCACGCACAAATCGCCTTCATTTTCCCTGTCTTCGTCATCGACCAAGATGACCATTCCGCCGGTCCGAATGGCAGCGAGCGCGCGGTTCACGCGTTCGACCAGCTTGGGGTCCAATTCGAAGAGGGGCGACATGCTCGAGATCCTTTAGATGTGAAGCTTTAGATATGAAGTAATTCTTGGGTTGGGGATCGGCTCATGGTTTGTAGCCGGCGCGCTCCAGCGCCGCGCCGAGATCCCCCGAAGGCTTCGTGCCGACGTCATCGGTCGCGTCACGTGCCACGTCACCTGTCACGTCACGAGCGCGCAGGACGTAGCGTGCGATGAGGTCGATCTCGAGGTTCACTTTGTCGCCGGCACCGAGCGCTCCGAGCGTCGTCATCTTGAGCGTGTGCGGAATGAGGGTGACGCCGAACGAGCCCGCGCCCACCGAGTTCACGGTGAGGCTCACGCCGCTCACCCCAATCGATCCTTTTTCGGCGATGAAGCGCGCGAGCTCGGGGGGAAACGAAAATGTCATGACCTGGCTGTCGCCCGATGCTTCGCGTTTCACGAGAGCGCCGACGCCGTCGACGTGTCCCGTGACGAGATGACCGCCCATGCGACCGCCGAGCTGCATCGCGCGTTCGAGATTGACCTCTGCCCCTTGCGCGAGCGCGCCGAGTGTCGTGCGCGCCAGCGTCTCCGCCGACGCGTCGACCTCGAAGCCGCCCGGGTGAATGGCGACGACGGTGAGACAGGCGCCGCTCACCGAGATCGATTCACCTAGGGCGAGCGCTCCGCCGGGAGCGGCCGCGCCGACGCCCATCTTGCACGCGATGCGCAGGCGGGATTCGCCGCCGCGCATTTGCTTGGCCGCGAGCAGGCCTATTTCTTCGACGAGCCCGGTAAACACCGCCTTCTTGTAGCGCAAACCGGGCGCGGAGCATGGAGGGAATTGTGGGCCTAGCTCGCCCGACTTCGCGTGATCATGTTTCCCTGCGACTATCTCTCGGGGAGTGGAAATGACGAATTCTTCGTTCGAAATGGGCGGCGATCCGACGGTCGTCGACGACGCGTTGGGACGCGACGAGACGTTGGCGGCGGGCGGCGTCGTGGCACGCACCCCGGTCGCCGGCGCCATCGACAAAACGCTTCGCACGACGGTGCTCCCGCGCGTCGAGGTCGTCGGCACCGAATCGAAGATCGTGGCGGACGGCAAGCTTCGGTACGAGCGCTCGCACCGCATCGGCGAAGGCGGCGTCGGCGAGGTCATCAAAGCGCGTGACAACGACATCGATCGCGACGTCGCCATCAAGCAGCTGCGCGCCGAGATGAAAGAATCGCACGCCACGGTGCTGCGCTTCGCGGAAGAAGTGCGCACGGTCGGCAAGCTCGAGCATCCGAACATCGTCCCCATTCACGACGTCGGCGTGCATCCGAACGGCGAATATTTCTTCGTGATGAAGTACGTGAACGGCGAGACGCTCGAATCGATCATCGACAAGCTCGCGGCCGGCGACGCCGAGTATCACGCGAAGTACGACTTCGAGCGGCGCGTCGAGCTCATGATGGGCGTGCTCGAGGCGATCGCGTACGCCCACTCGAAAAAGATGATTCATCGCGACATCAAGCCCGCGAACGTCATGGTGGGTCCGTACGGCGAGGTGGTCGTGATGGACTGGGGGCTCGCGCGCGAAGTCTCGGGACCGGAGCCCGTGCACGCGCCGAACGACTCACCCGATGCTTCGGGAGGTCGCAAGCTCTTCAAGACCCAGGTCGGCGCGGTCCTCGGAACGCCGGCGTACATGTCGCCCGAGCAAGCGCGCGGCGATGAGCTCGACGAGCGCAGCGACGTCTACAGTCTGACGATGATGTTCTACGAGCTCCTCACGCTGCAACATCCGCTCGCGAATCACACCTCGCTCGAAAGCATGCTCGAAGCGGTCAAGAACGAGGCGGTTCCGCCCGCGATTTTTCAGCCGACGGTGAGCGCGCAGGGCAAGGTGCCCGCCGAGCTCTCGTGGTTCGTCGAGAAAGGCCTTCGCAAGGACAAGAGCGAGCGCTTTCAGACCGTCGACGAGATGATCGACCGTCTGCGCCGGCGAGCGGCCGGAACGATTCCCGTGCAGTGTCCGATCACGTTCACGATGCGCGGCACGATGCTCCTGCGGCAAGCGCTCGAAAAGTGGCCTTACCCTACGTTGTGGACCTTCTTTGCCATCGTGCTGAGCCTCGTGACGCTCGCTGCCTTCGGCGTGATTCATCTGGCCGCGCGTTGAGCGAAAAGCGCGGCAAATTGAACGGGGCGCCGGCCGGGCGCGCGGCGACCGTCGCTGCGGACCGAAAACGAGCGGCAAGCTCGAACGTCTCGTTTCTGCGGTCGTCAGCTCTCTGTGTCGAGAGACCGACACGCCGGCGCCAGCGTGGGTGGAAACGATCCACAACGCGGAGCCTTTCTTCCCGATGAGCGTCTCCGAATACGCGCTGCGCGTGCGGCTGATGCTCGAATCTCCGGCGCCGTTTCGCGCTCGCAACGTATTCGTGCCTGAAAGCTACATGAGCCGCGCATAGGGTAAGCTTTTCGTATGCGCCGCGGAGCTCTCGCATTTTTTCTGCTCGTCTCACT
>JAICXU010000536.1 GCA_025934595.1 Polyangiaceae bacterium
GGTCGAGTGCGAAGCGCGTCTCGCAGACCCCGCGTAGCTCGCGCTCCCGTTGAGCCATGTCTTTCGCAGATGGCTCTCAAAATCCATTTGGAAAACGCGGACCCACCGTATTCTCGTGCGGTGACTCGCATCGGATCTGCTTTTGCAGTGACGAGCGAGTTTCGATTTGCGCGTCGAGGGGCGACGCGCTCTGAACTTCCCTGCTTGCCACAGATTGGAAAGTGCCGATGCGATCGCGCGTCCTTTTCGCCGCTGTCCTTGCTGGTCTCTCGTTTGCGCCATCCGCGCTCGCTCAAGATCGCTTCCTCGTGAATCGATTCGAGCCTTCCGAACGCGGTAGCGATTGGTTCTCGCTCGACTCGCTCGATCTTCGCGGCGAAGCGCGTCCCGCCATCGGCGTGGTCGGCGACTACAGCGCGCGATCCCTCGTCCTCTACAATCCGGACGACTCGATCAAAGAATCGGTCGTTCGAAACCAGTTCATCGTCCACGCGGGCGCGAGCTTCGTCTTCTTGAACCGCTTCCGCATCGCCGCCGACATGCCGTTCCAACTCTTCGCCGACGGTCACAACGGCACCGCGAACGGCGTCACCTTTCTCGCCCCGGCGAACGATCAAGCGCTCGGCGACCTGCGATTTTCGGCCGACGCTCGTCTCATCGGTGAATACGGCGATGCGTTCACCGCCGCCATCGGCGCGCAGGTCTCGCTACCGACCGGCGATCAAGATTCGTACATGAGCGACGGCTCGACGCGCTTCATGCCGCGCGCGACGGTGGCCGGCGACGTCGGCCCACTCGCGTATTCGGCGCGTCTCGCGATTCAATATCGCGGGGCCGGAACGACGGTCGACGGAACGGACATCTCGAGCGAGTTCAACTTCGGCGGCGCGGTCGGTCTTCGCGCGCTCGACAAAATGCTCTTGATTGGTCCCGAGATCTACGGCTCCACGACGTTCGACAACGCGTTCGACAAGAAGTCGACGCCGGTCGAAGGTCTCTTCGGACCGCACATTTTCCTGCCGAACGGGCTTCGTTTCGGCGCGGGCATCGGCACGGGCCTCACGCGCGGCTACGGCGCGCCGGTCGTGCGCACGGTCGGAAATATCGAATGGGCGATGCCTTACGAGAAGCACGAGGATCGCGATCACGACATGATCGAAGATCAATTCGACGCGTGCCCCGACACACCGGGTGTGCCGTCGCAGGATCCGGCGAAGAACGGATGTCCGCCGCCGCCGCCCCCGCCGCCCGATCGCGATGGTGACGGCATCATCGACTCCGAAGACGCGTGCGTCGACGTGCCGGGCGTGAAATCGGACGATCCGAAGAAGAACGGCTGCCCTGCCGATCAAGACGGCGACGGCATTCCGGACGTGAAGGACGCTTGTCCGACGACGCCGGGCGTCGCGAACGACGACCCGAAGAAGAACGGCTGTCCGCCCGATCGTGACAACGACGGCATTCTCGACGCGGACGACGCATGCCCCGACACACCGGGCGTGAAATCGACGATCGCGAAATACAACGGCTGCCCCGACGACGTCGATCACGACGGCATCAAGAACGACGTCGACGCATGCCCCGAAAATCCGGGACCGAGCGATCCGGATCCGAAACGCAACGGCTGCCCGAAGGCGTTCATCGCGCAGGGCCAGATCAAGATCTTGGACCAAGTGAAGTTCAAGACGAACAGCGCGGCGATCGTCGTCGGCAAGGATTCGGACGACGTGCTCCAAGCCGTCCTCAAGATTTTCCAGGACCACCCCGACATCGTCGTGAGCGTCGAAGGTCACACCGACAACACCGGCACGGCCGCGCACAACAAGACGCTCAGCGCGCAACGTGCGGCATCCGTCGTCACGTGGCTCGTCAAGCACGGCGTCGACAAGAAACGGCTCACGAGCGTCGGCTTCGGACAAGAAAAACCGATCGCCGACAACGGGACGCCTGAAGGTCGCGCGGAGAATCGCCGCGTCGAGTTCCACATCGCCGGAGGAGGATCGCAATGAGAAATTCTCGAATCTTGGGACGGCTCGTTTCGATCTCCACCCTCGCTGCGATCGGCTTATTTTCAGCCCAAAACGCACGCGCCGAAGCCGACACGTTCGGCCTCGGTAGCGGGCGGAGCGGACCGAAATCGATCGCGGCGACCACGGTCGTGAACGCATACGCAGCCATCACCGCACCGATCGGTCTCAACTCGACGACCATCTCCGTTGACGACGCGTCGGCATTTGCCGCCGGCGACCTGGTGCTCATTTGGGAGACGACGGGCATCCAAACCGCTCCGACGTCGGGCGGCGGCACTGGGCCGGACCTCACCTCGAGCCCCGTCGGCACCTACGAGTACGGACGCATCAAGTCGATCGCGGGCACGACGGTCACGCTCACGAATCCCACCATCAGCGCGTACGCCGGCGTCGCGCAGCTCGTGCGCGTCCCCGAATACACGACGCTCACGATCACGGCCGGCGGCATCTCCGCGGCAGCGTGGGACGGCGCGAAGGGCGGCATCGCCGTCGTGTTCGTGCAAGGCGCCGTCACGAACAACGGCGCGTTCGACACGAGCGCGTTCGGCTTCCGCGGCGGTATCCTTTCGAACAACGATTTCGTGTTCGGCTGCGCGAGCCTCGATGGTCCCGTCGTCGCGGGCACGGTGGTTCCGGGCGGCAACGGCGCGACGTTCAATGCGCTCGCCGGCGGCGCAAAAAAAGGCGAGGGTCTTTTTCCGCCTGGCTACAACACCGACACGACGAATTCGACGACCGCGGCGAACCTCATTACTTACGGCTTCGGCAACCTGGCGAACGGCGGCGGCGGCGGTGATTGCCACAACTCCGGTGGCGGCGGCGGAGGTCACGGCGGCGCGGGCGGAAAAGGCGGCGGAACGTGGAGCGGTGAAACCGATGCCACGGGCGCGATTCCGACACCGGATCGCATGGTCGGAGGTCTCGGCGGCACGAACCTCACCTACTCGGCGACGACGCATCTCCTCTTCGGCGGCGGCGCGGGCGCGGGCGAAGAGAACGATTCCACCGGCACCCCGGGCGGCATCGGCGGCGGCGTCCTCGTCCTGCGTGCGGGATCGATCACGGGCACGGGCGTCTTCGCGGCCGACGGCGCGAACGGCGCGCTCGCGTCGGAAGACGGCGCAGGCGGCGGCGGCGCGGGCGGTCTCATCGTCGTGCAATCGGCTGGAGACGCGAGCTGCACTTCGCTCCACGCGAACGGCGGCGCCGGCGGCGGCACGGACGCGGGCCACGGAACCGGCGGCGGTGGCGGCGGCGGCATCATCTATTTTCAAGCCGCCGGCGGAACTTGCTCCGCGCTCGCCGCGGAGCTCGGCGGCGCGAAAGGCCTCGACGGCACAGGGGCCGATCGCGGCTCGACCAACGGCGCCGGAGGCACGACGGCGTCGGTCCCGTCGGGCGGCTTCGCACCGACGAGCTGCGACATCTCTTTCGGAGAATGCGGCGGCTGCGTCTTCGACACGGATTGTCCGAGCGGCGATACGTGCAATCCCGTCACGAACCAGTGTGACTTCCCCGACGGCGGCATCGACGACGGCGGCGTCGAGTTCGACGCCGGAGTCGACGGCGGGAACGCCGACGGCGGCGCGAACGACGGCGGAGCGAACGATGGCGGCCTCTCCGACGGCGGGTCACGCGATGGCGGCACGCGCGACGGCGGTCTCTTCGACGGCGGCAACGGCGACGGCGGCGGCACC
>JAICXU010000792.1 GCA_025934595.1 Polyangiaceae bacterium
ATCGAGCGCATCCTCTTCCTCGAAGGCCTGCCGAACGTGCAGCGTCTCGGCAAGGTGAACATCGGCCAGAGCGTGCCCGAGATTCTGAAAAATGATCTCGCGGCGGAGATGATCGCGGTGCCGCTTCTCAATCGATCCGTCGAAACGTGCCGGCAGCTCGGCGACAACGCGAGCGAGCACTTGCTCAAAAAAATCCTCGTGAGCGAAGAGGAGCACGTCGATTGGCTCGAGGCGCAGCTCGAGCTGATTCGCCAGGTCGGCGAAGCGCATTACATGGCGCAGCAGATCAAAGAATAGCTCCAAGTCTTCGAAATTGGTCGTGTTCTGGGAACATCAAAAATCCGGTCGGCGGGCCCTTGAATTTGAAAACGGTTTTCAGTATCTTTATCAAACCTCGCATGTGGGTTTGCGTCTGCAAGGCCGTCACCGATCAACAAGTTCGCGAATGCATCGCGAATGGCGCAGAGACCCGCGAGGCCGTGACCAAGGCCTGTGAAGCCGGCGGCGACTGCGGCGCGTGCCACGAGAAGATCGAAGAGATGATCGACGATCACCTCATCGCCGTGGGACGTCTGGGTCGCGGCCGCGCCGCCTAAACGAGATCGCGCTTCATCGCTTCGCGATCACCACGACCAAGTCGGCGGATGTCGGGGCCGTGTTCATCACGGAGAGCTTTTCGTTTTTGTGACCTTCTGCGCTGACGACGTTGCCTTCGCTCGCGCCCAAGTTGCCGCTGGCGTTCGTGACGATGCTCTCCGGCGTGACTTCGATATGTGAGCCGAGGCGAGGCAGGCCTTCCGCGATCACGTGCGTCGGGCCGCCTTTTCTCGAAACGCGCGCCACGAAGCCATTCGCCGCGCGCGTGCTCGCGCGGTCGTACGAGAAGTAGACGTCGGTCGCGTCGGCCGCGATCGCCTCGATATTTTCGTCTTCGGTGGCGCGAGCCGTCTGTGGCGCGAGCTCGAAGAGCACGCTCCGTGCGCCGGTCTTTCGTGCGAAGGAAGATACCGTTCGATCGGCGCCGCAAAAGAGCGCGGACGCATCGACCGCGATCGCCTCGCAGCGTGCGGAGAGCCAGTGTTCGGCGGGTGCGCCCACGTGCGCGCGATAAACAGCCGGTCCTTGGGCATCGGTTCCGGCCACGAACACGTCATCGCCGTCGGCGGCGATCGCTTGAATCGCGAGGATCGGTACGTCGAGCTTCTCCGCCGAGGCGCTCGCGGCGAAAAGATCGAACGCGTAAATCTCTGGCGGAGTCGCGACAAACGCGAAGACCGTGTGCGACGGCGAATCCGATGCGGGCGCGAGCGCCATCGGACCTCGCGGTATGCGGCCGACGAATACGAGCGATCCTACGGGATTTTCCCTGCGAAACAGTTGGGTACCATCCTCCACGAAGAGCGACGAGCCGTGGATCGCGACATCGACGGGCTTGAGGAGCGGCGAGAGCTCGAGGTCGATCGCGTTCGCGCTCGGGCTCCGTAGCGGAGCGGCGAAAATTCCGCCGACATCGGGGTAGTAGAGAGTTTGATCGTCGACCGCGAACAAGGGCGCGGGCCTCTGGACGAGCACGGGTGTGGGGAGGATGGCGCAGAGCGATCGCGGATCGAGCCGGCGCGTCTCTCCGCCGTCGTCGTTCACGACCGCGATGTTGCCGAGCACTGATCCGTACACGTGATCGACGACGGACAGGTACTCGTTCTTGCCGTCGTGCGCGTGCACGCGCTTTCCGACGAGCGTCGACAGCGGCGATCCCGGCTCGGACCTGACTCGCGCGATGCATTCCCCATCGCGCGTCATGCCGAATGCGTAGTGAACGTGGTCGTTCACGGGCAGCTCGATGCGCAGCAGGACTTCGGTGAGAACCGACATCGGCCAAAGCGCAACCAGGGGCACGACCACGGCGCGAACGAGCGCGCGCTTCTCTTCTTCGAACGTGATCGACTCGGTCATCGACTCGGCGCGCGCGACGGCGAACTCGTACTCGGTGGCGTCGTGGGACTGGCGCTCGGCAAGCTTCGAGACGAGCTTCGGATCCGCAAAGTTGTCGGTCGCGCAGAAAGGGCATCGCACGACGGCGTCGCCGGCGGGGAGGGGGCCGCCACATACACGACATCGCGCCGGATCGCCTTTGCGCTCGGGCGGCAGCGCCGCACACGCGGCGCGAAGGTCGGCTTGTGCGCGCTTGACGCGCACAAAAGCACGAATTCCGAAGATCCAAACGCCGACCAACATGAGCGTGGCGAGCACCGCTCCGCCGTAAGTTCGGTTGCGACCGGACCAGTCGCGAAGCGTGTCGAACGTCGCGAAGAACTCGTACGTGCACGGGACGCTCGCGACGGCGAAGAGGACGGCGAAGTAGAGCGGCGCGTTTTGCGAGAGCGCACGCGCGCGGGCGTCGTCGAGCTGGCGCTTGCGAACGTCGCGGCCGATCAAAAATTCGCGAGCCGCGTGCAGCGTGGGCACCGCCTCGGA
>JAICXU010000244.1 GCA_025934595.1 Polyangiaceae bacterium
CCAGATCGCCGAGCAGCAGCAGTCGCTCGTTCGCCATCAACGGACGATGCTCACGTCGCTCGTCGGTGGTCTCGCGCTCATGGTCGTCCTCATCGGGCTCCTCGGCATCTACTTCACGCACAAAGTCGCCGGGCCGATCTACAAGATGAAGATGCTCTTGCGGCAGGTCGGCGAGGGCAAGCTCACGTTCCGCGGCGGCCTCCGCAAAGGCGACGAGCTACAAGATTTCTTCGAGGCGTTTGCGGGAATGGTCGAGCAGCTCAAATCGCGACAAGCGAAAGAGATCGAGCTCCTCGAAGGCGCCATCGAAAACGCGAAGAGCGCGGGCGCGAGCGACGACATGATGAAGAACGTCGTCACCGTGCGCGACGAGATGAAGCGCGCCCTGGACATGTAGCCTTGTTATTCTCGCGCACCGGCCTGTGCGCTCCTGACGCTCACCGAGTGAGCGCGCCGGGGATGTAGTCGATCTTCGCTTCGCCGTTTTCGAACGTGACGCCCGCGACGTCGATGCGCATTCGCTGGACGCCTTCCATCTTCGCGAGATGAAATCGCCACAGGCGATCGGCGGCGTTCAAGAGGTGCATGCGCTTCTTGCCGCTCGCGATGCTCGCGAGCGGGCCTTCGAATGCGCCCGGGCCGCGCGTGCGGACCTCACACATCACGCAGAGATCGTCTTTCTTCGCGACGATGTCGATCTCGAGATGTCCGAGACGAAGGTTGCGTCGCAGAATCACGAAGCCTTGCTCTTCGAGATGACGCGCGACGGCGTCTTCCGCCAGCGCGCCGCTCTTCTGCCGCGAGAAGTGCCGCGAGGTCAGGAGCGCTTTTTCGTCAAGAGCCTTGAGGGCCTTGCGGACCGGGGCAGGTCGCGATCGTCGGATCGCACGCGTCCGAATTGAGCGACGCTTTGTCGAACGCGCTGCCGGCTTTGATGCAGAACGACCCGGTGAGGCCTTCGTTGCCAACGCCGATCGAGTCGACCAAGTGCGTGCACGAGAAGCCGTCGGGGCAGTCGCAGTAGTTCGCGCCGTCGTCGGTTTTGCCGTCCGCGTTCGCGCAGCGGCACGAGCAGTAGACCGTCTTGTCCGCGGTGCGCGCGACGAGCTGCGGGTTCACGACGTTCTTCGCGTTGAGCGAAGGGTTGCCAATGATCTTCGTGTTCGGATCGTTCGGAACGGTGCAACCGGGCAGGCCGGCCGGGCCGTTCTGGCTCGAGTCCTGTCCGTACTGGCACGACACGCGACCTTGGAAGTGATTCACCAGACAAAGTCGGGTCTGGCACTGGAAGCTCTTCGATTCGAAGTTGACCTCGTTCACGTCGAACCCGAGAAAGTCGGTGTTGTACTCCGACTCGGGCGTGCACGGATCGCCGACGCCGGTGTCTTTGCACGCCGCTGCGGGAATGAGCATGAGCCCAAGACCGACGACAGTGGCGGCGGCGAACACGCGCGGCAGCCGCGTACGCAAACCTTCAAGTGCAGACGCAAATGCAGACGCAAGTGCAGACGAACGAATCATCGTGTGGACCTTTGCTCCCTCAGGGGTTTGGTCTTCTACGTTCTTCTTTTCAAGTCGAGCGCCGCCACAGCCCAGCCCGCTTGCCAAAACGCGCAGGACGGTAGCTTTTTTTATCCCGAGGCGTCAAGCGATCCCGCGTGAGGCGGTCGCGAATGGCCGCGCTCTTTCGAATGTGTCCGCATCCTGACAGCATGGCTCACGCCGCGGCTCGCGCACAGGGGTCGACGGATCGGCCGTGATGAGGCCCGGCGGCAGTGGCCATGGGAGCACGGATGCGATTTTCGGAGTGAGCTTACGCGCGTGGATCCCAAGAGAATCCCGCGCTCACGGGTCAATCTGCCCGTGAAACGCCTTGACAAAAGCGGAAATTCCTCCTTACCATCGCGCCGCTCGACGGGATTATCTCGCGAACTTTGTTGAGGAATTTGCATCAAGCGCGGCCGGTTGCGCGCTCTTCATTCGGTAACGCGCACGATGCTCGCGCGGTTTTTCGCTTCTGTAACTTGATACGTTCCGACATCTCGTTTCGTTCCTGGACGGGAACGACGCGAGCACGAGCCACCGACTTTCTGGCACCATCGGGCACCAGAGTCGGGCACCAGAATCGGCACCAGAAGTTTCACCACTCAAGCAATCAGGACGCGAGCAAGGCTGCTCGTGATTCAGCACTGGAGAGCGAAGCATGAAGATGCGGATGCGGTCTCTGAACGTTGCGCGCGTTTTGCTGCTGGCGACGGCAGTTGGCTTCTGCATGACCGGTTTCTCGACGACGGCGCTTGCGCAGAGGCACAAGAAGCCGCCGAAGAAGCCCGCACCCGCCGCCGCGAATACCGGCGGAGAGATCGAGATGGACGCGCCCGCGTCGAGCGGCGCGTCCGCGAGCACGGGAGCGGCTCCGAAAGCGGTCGACAATTCGCCGCCTCCGCAAGCCGGTCAGATGACCGAAGCGGCCGCGCAAGCGAAGCGCCTCTTCGACGGCGAAAAATGGCAGGACGCCGCCATCGCGCTCGATCGCGTCCGCAAAGGCGAGACGCAAGACGACGAGGGCAACAAGCAGCTCGCGCAGTATCACCTCGCGATCGCGCTCTATCGCTTGAAGTTCTACCAAGCGAGCTACGCCATCTTCAGCGAGATCGCGGACAAGCCGAATCATCTGAAATTCAACGAGACGCTCCTCTGGCTCTCGAAGCTCGCGACCGACTTGCCGGAGCCCGCCGACATCGTCGAGCGCGTCGGCAAATACAACGACGAGCAGATCGGCCACTTCAACAACGCGAACCAGCGCGATCTCTACTGGCAGCTGAATTATTTGCTTGGAAGATACAAGTATCGCAATCGCCAGTACGAAGAGGCGCTCGGTCTCTTCACGAAGGTGTCGCGCGAGTCGAAGTACTACGTGCAAGCGCAGTTCTTCAGCGGCATCTCGTACGTGCAGCTCCGCAAGTCGGTGCCCGCGGTCAAATCGTTCCAGCGGATCGTCGTCTCGATCGACGAGGGCGTCGAGGGCGTCGAGGACGAGGCGCGCATGCGCGACCTCGCGTTCCTCTCGATGGCGCGCACCTACTACTCGGCGTCGGTTCGCTTGGACGACAACGGATCGCCCACCGTCGACGCGCAGAAGCTGTCCGCCGCCGTCAAGTACTGGAACAAGGTCGACGTCGCGAGCGAGTACTGGCTCGACGCGCTCTTCGAAGAGTCATGGGCGTACTTCATGGCCGGCGACTACTCGCACGCGCTCGGAAACGTGCACACGATCCAGGCTCCGTACTTCCCGAACTCGAACTATCCGGAAGCCGAGGTCCTGAAGGCGGTCATTTATTTCTCGAACTGCCAATACGACGACGCACGCACGATCGTCGCGAAATTCCAGGCGAAGTATCAGCCGCAGTACGACGAGCTCAGCAAAAAGCTCGCGCAATTCAAAGGCGACGACCAAGACGAAGCCTTCTACAAGTTTCTGAAGACGGTGCGCGACGATCAGGACAAGGGCACGAACAACGCGAACCTGCCCGAGAACATCAAGGTGGTCGTCGCGAACGCGATGAGCGATCGCCAGCTGCTTCGCAATCTCGAGTACGTCAAAGTGCTCGACGACGAGCAGAAACGCTTCAACGCACGGCCGTCGTCATTCCGCGACTCGCCGCTCGGCGGCGACATCAAAGACTCGCTCCAGCTCGCGCGCGATCTCGCGGTGCGGAACGCCGGTGAGCTCGCGAAGCAACGCTACCAACGAAATCTCGACGAGCTGAACGAGCATCTCCGCAACGCCGCCAAGATCCTCATCGACATCACCGCCGCGCAGCGAAATCAATTGGACATCGCGCTGCAAGGCGGACAGGTCTCGCAAGAAGAGTCCAAGGTCAACATCGTCAAGCCGGACGAAGAGCACGTCATTTGGCCGTTCAACGGCGAATATTGGCGCGACGAGCTCGGCTTCTACCGCCAGACCATCACGTCGAAGTGCGGGAGGTAATTGAGTGATGAACAGTTTTAAGAAACTCGCGATTCGCACGAGCGTCGTCGTCGCGCTTCTTGGTCTCGGCGGCGCGCAAGCTTTCGCGGCCGACGCCGGCAACGGCGGAACGAGCGGAACCTGCACGACCGACGCGGCTCGCAAAGAGCTCACGTCGTGTCCGAACTCGGGACCTGCGAACTTCGACGTCACGAAGCACGGCAAGGCGCCGCAAGTGAACTTCCACTCGGCGCCGCCTCCTGCAGATCTGAAGAAGCGCGATCAGATGCAGAAGCCGAGCATGCCGACGATCGACGTCCCTCGCGACGAGCGAAAGAGCAAGCTGCAAGCCCGCGCCCGCGCGCTGCTCGTCACCGAGATCTCGGGTCTCGAGAGCCTCTTCGCGTCGACGCAGAAGAACTCGCCGGACCGCGTCGATCTCGCGCGGCGACTCGCCGAAGATTACGTCGAGCTCGAGACGGCGGCGTTCAAAGAGAAGACGCAAGCGGAAATCGATCGCGACAACGCGAAGAAATCGAACCCGCAGCTCGCGAGCCAGAAACAGGCGACCGCAAATCAAGCCGGTCAGTTCATGACGCGCGCGCGCGGTCAGGCCGAAAAATATTACGGCCTCATCAAGAGCGATTATCCGAACTACTCGAAGCTCGACGAGGTCCTCTACTACCTCGCGTACGAGTACGAGCAGTCGAACGACAACGCGCACGCGCGGCAGGTTTATCTCGAGCTCATCAAGACGCGCCCGCAGAGCAAATACATTCCGAACGCGTACCTCGCATTCGGCGAGCTCTTCTTCAACGAAGCGCAAGGCGACCCCTCGAAGTTCGAGCTCGCCGCGCAAGCGTACCGCGAGGTCATCAAGTATCCGCCGCAGACGAACAAGGTCTACGGCTACGCCTGGTACAAGCTCGGTTACGTCTACTGGAACCAGGGCAACTTCACCGACGCGCTGAACGCGTTCAAGAAGACGATCGACTGGGGCACCGCGTATCGCGATCAACCCGGCGCGGCGAAGCTCGCCGACAGCGCACGTCACGACACGATCCCGGTCTACGCGCTCAAGGGCGATCCGGGCGCGGCGTACAACTACTTCCATACGATCTCGGGCGACGAGTCGGGCTCGAACGAGAAGACGTACAAGATGATGGATGACCTCGGTCAGAACTACCTCGACACGGGTCACTATCCGGAAGCGATCACGCTCTATCACGACCTGATGAACCGGGATAAAAACGGCGACCGTCACTGCCTCTATCAGTCGCACATCTCGGAAGCGACGCTCGCGATGAAGTCCGGCAACAAGGACGGCATCAAGCAAGTCCTGAACGACCAGGGCAAGATCTACAACGAGTTCAAGGCGGGCAACCACTCCGCCGACTCGAAGCAGCAGTGCGCGAACAAGACCGCCGAGCTCGTCAGCGAAACGGCGATGGCGTGGCACTTGGAAGCGGTCGGATCGAACGGACAGCGCGGCACCGGCGACGCGAAGACGATGGCGCTCGCGGCGCAGCTCTACAAGCAGGTCGTCGACACGTGGAGCGACAAGGAGTTCGCGACGTTCACGTTCCCGCGCATCGTGAAGGAAGACTGGCCGACGGTCTGCAAGATCCGTTACGCCATGGCCGACCTCCTCTACTTCCAGAAGGACTGGGCGAAATGCGGTCCCGCGTTCGACGACGTCGTCGCGCAGAACTGCTCGAGCCAGCAAGACCAGGCGGAAGCCGCGTACGCCGCGGTGCTCTGCTACCAGAACATCTACGAGCAGCTGCACCCGAGGAACAGCGAGCGCAAGTCGA
>JAICXU010000207.1 GCA_025934595.1 Polyangiaceae bacterium
TTCTCGTGGTGGAGGACGACGACCAGGTTCGTCGCGCGCTTTGTGTCGTGCTCCAAGCCGAGGGGTATCGCGTGATCGTCGCGTCTTCGGCCCATGGCGCGTTGATCGAAGCGCGCCGTCATCCCATCGATCTCATTCTCGTCGATGTCATCCTGCCGGCGATGGGCGGGCGCGTGCTCGTCGAAAGGCTGCGGCAGGCCGGTCATCGCACGAAGGTGCTGTTCATGTCGGGCCACCCCGACGTGGTCGTTCAAGCGCAAGGCGTAGTGGAGCCCGGCGATGTTCTCATCCACAAGCCGTTCTCGCCGCGCGTTCTCGTCGAGGCGGTCGCCCGCGCTTTGCGTCGCGACTTGGTGCGCTAGTCGGACGACGCAGCGATTGAATTCGCGAACCGCCCGCTGATCGCGAAGCCGCTCGAAGTTGCCGTCGCCCCGACGGAATTCTCGTCGGACTCACGCCGCTCTCTTCGCGCTCTCTTCCAGCATCGCGAGACATCCCGCGAGTGAATCGCACGTGTTCAGCCGTCGCCGCAAATCTGCCGCGCCCGGCAATCCGTGCAAATATCCGCTCAAATGTCGTCGCGTCACGCGCACGCCGAACGGCTCGCCGCGCATCTCCACGTTCGCGCGAAGGTGCTCCACGCAAAGCGCGATGCGCTCTTCCGGCGTCGGCGAAAACACGGGCTTCCCTGCGAGCGCAGCTTCGATCTCGCGGAAGATCCACGGGTGCTCGATCGCGCGTCGGCCGATCATCACCGCTTCGCATTTCGTGTCGCTCATTGCGCGCATGGCGCCCTCCGCCGTCTACACGTCGCCGTTCACGACGACGGGAATCGAGACGACCTCGCGTGCTTTTTGCGCCCACGTCCAGTCGGCGGCGCCGGAGTGACCCATCGAAGCGGTGCGACAGTGAATCGTGAGCGCGGCGATGCCGGTGTCTTCGAGCCGGCGCGCGAGATCGACGATTGGCATCTCGGACTCCGGTCCATAACCGATGCGCGTCTTCACGGTGACGGGAACGCCGACGCTGTCCACGACCATCTTCGCCATCGCCACCATCGCGTGCGGATCGCGCAGCCAACCGGCGCCCGCGCCGCGGCCGGCGATCTTCGGAACCCAACATCCGCAGTTGACGTCGATGAACATCGGCTGCGCGGTCGCGGCGAAGCGCGCCGCTTCCGAGAGGCGCTGGGGGTCGGCGCCGTAGATTTGGATCGCCGTCATTCGATCGTCGTCAGCGAGCGAAATTTTTCGGCGCGCGTTTCGGCAGCCGCGGAGGAGGCCCTCGACGTTGACGAACTCGGTCATCATGATCTTGCCGCCGAATTTTCGGCAAAGCCTGCGGAAGACGACGTCGGTGACGTCTTCCATGGGCGCCAAAATGGCGGGATTTTCCGCGATTTTTGCGCGTAGCTCGGCGACCGAGAGAGGCATGACGCTGTCTACCTAGCGCTCGGGCTCGAGCGCGTCCAGCTTGGCCGAAGAGGCGCGAACGACCACGGCCTCGTGACGCACCGGAAAGCTCACCGAGCTCGCGATGAAACATTCTTCATGCGCGTCGTCGTGGAGCTTCTTCGCGAGATCGAGATCGCTCGATGCGATCGTCGCGCGCGGCCGGAGGAGCGCATCGACGAAGCGAATCTTGCCCGCGCTCATTTCCATTTTTCCGGTCGCATCGTCTTCGTAGCCTACGAGCACGATTCCCTTTCGCGCGCAGAGCGCCGCGTACGAAAGGAAGTGACACGCGGAGAGCGCCGCCATCATCAAGTCTTCCGGATTGTAGATCTTCGCATCACCGCGAAAAGGAGCGGCGGCCGACATCGTCATCGCCGGTTTGCCTTCGATTTCGATCTCGCATTCCCGCGAGTACGCGTCGTACTTCGTCGTGCCGCCGGCTTTCGCGCCGGTCCAGCGGAGCTTGCACGCGAAGTGGTGCTCGTGGCTCATTCCCGACCGTCTGCGCGTGCCTTCGCTTCGGCCGCGAGGTCGGCGATCGCTTTCGTCGAACGCGCCGAGATCTCGCGAAATAGGCGCGGGCTCGGCGGCTTGTCGAGGAGCGTGCCGAAATCGACGGGCGCGCCGAACGTGACGTTCACGGGGTTGCCGGTCTTCGTGTAGTTCGACGAGACTTGCTTCACGATGTCGTTGCCGAGCCCGTGAATGAAGACAGGGATTACGGGAACACGCGCGCCGTGGATGATGCGACCGACGCCGGGCTGCGCGGGCAAGAGCGAGAACGGATCGTCGCTCAGATTGCGTTGCCCCTCGGGATGCAAGCCGATGAACGTGCCGCCGCGTCGCAAGATGCGGATCGTCTCGTCGATGCCCGCGAGGTTGAGCGACGCGCGCTTGCGATCGCGAAAGACGGGCGGATACATCGCGAAGAAGCTCATGACGCCGTTCACGAAAAATCCGAGCGCCTTGTCGTAGAAAAAGTTCGAGCGAACCGGAAATAAAATACGGTGCGGCAAACCTTGCTTCACGAGGTACGCGGTGACGACGTAGAGATCGAAGAAGCTCCGATGATTCGAGACGCAGATGAAGCTCTGCTTCGGATCGAACGGCGGCAATCGGTCCATGCCGTGCACGACGCGGAGATTTTTGATGGACTGCTCGATCCAATTCGCGCCGATGTGACGTTGCAAAAAACGGAGCGAGCGATCGAGCCGGCCCGGGATGAGGCTGTGACGAATGAAACGAATGTGGAGCTTCTCGAGCGTCGAGAGATCGCCCTTGCCGAGCTCGAGCAAATCGAGCGTCGCCGTGCTCGCCGCGCGAAGCTTCTTCGGTTCCCCGACCTCGTCGCCGTTGGCGAGAGGCGTGGTTTTTCCAGGCTCGATTTGCGAGGGCACGATCACGGCTCCAGCGGGCCGAGCGTGCTGGCCTCGACGCAACACGTGCCCTTTTTGTCGATCGCGGCTTGGATGATCGCGATGCGCTCGAGGATGTTCTGACGTAGCGCCTCCGGCCCGTGGCGCGGGATCGCGTCCTTCAGTCGATCATTCTCGTGATTCCATTCTTGGATCACGTTGTCCGGCACCGTCTCGTGCTGTTGCTCCGCTTTTTTCTGAATCGCGACGGGATCGCGCATGACCGCGCCCCATCCCGCGACCATCTGCTCCATCGGAGCGCGGTAGCGCACGTTCACGACGACCATCAACCGGTGAACCTGGCCCTTTTGTTTCGTGTACGCCTCGAGCGCGAGAAAGTTCATCCACGCGATGCGTCGCGCGAGCGGTGAATACCCCTTGCCGTAGCGAATGCGCGCGCTCTCGGCGTCCCAAATTTTTCGCGATATGTCGTCGTTGTTCGCGTCGGCAAATGACATCCCGCCGAGGTTCGAAAGCATCGCGGACTCGCTCTTGTAAGCATCGAGCATGTCGGGATCGATATCGGGCGGCGGCATGTAGTTGAAGGGATCGGTGATCTCCTTTCCCTTGTCCGAGCCGTTTTGCGGCTTCACTTCTTTGGGCTCACCGCCTTTGTCGCCCCTCTTGCCTTTCTTCGCGGAAGGCACCTCTTGTATCGCCGCCGAGTATCCGGGGAGCGCGGGAGGCAGCACGTCTTCGTCGCGGTACCAATCGATCGGCTCGGTATCGACACCGCTCGTTCCCGCGACCCCGTTCACGTACGTCATCTCGAACGACGCGTCTTCGAGCTGCTGCTTCTTGAATGGCTCTTGCCGAACCTGCAAGAGGATCATGTCCGGTTTGAACGTGTCGATGATGTCGGCGATCTTGGTGAGCGGATAGCCTGCGCTCGTGAGGTGATCGCGACCGACGGTGCCGACGACCATCGCCACGAGGTCGGGCTCGTTCTGGGTCGCTTGAGGGGCGCCGATCTCCGACGGCGATCGCGCTTGCGGATTTCCTCCGCAACCTTCGCATTCGACGGCGAGCCCGAGAAGCGCCGTTAGAGCGAGAAAATAAGGGATCTTGGACATCGAGCGCACTCATAGCACGACCTCTTCGCGAGCGAAAAGGCGCGGTGCGCGTGCGCGAGTCAGGTCGACATTTGTTCGCGTTGGAGCGCGGCGCAACCGGCCGCCCACAGCTCTGCATCGCCGGGCAATCCACCTTCGATGCGAACGGCGAAGCCGGCGGGAACCGTCGCGCGATCATCGGGTCCGAACGCGCGTTGCCACACGACACGTCCGACGAGACGAACGCGGCGCGCCGATCGCGGCGGCCACAGCTCGAGCCACACGTCATCGCCGGGTGAGAGCGGTGCGAGCGTGCGCACGAACGCGCCCTTCGCGGAGATGTTGTACGTGAAGCCGACGTCGTCTCCGTCGTCGCGTCCGGCGTGTCGAAACACGACGCTCGTGCCGAAGAGCAAACGGAGATCGGCGCGTGCGTTCATGCCCGTGGGACGCGAGAGCTCGTTCGCCATGAAGAGCGCGTTCTCTGTCGGCGCATACGCGTCGAGCACGCCGACCGACGTCAGCTCTTTCGCCGCGGCACGCACCGCTGCCATGCGTTTCGGCGCCGCGACGACGACCCACGGCGTGGTCGATCCGCCGAGGCGCGCGTTCGAGAGCGCGGCCACTGCGCCGGCGCCGTCCATCTCGTCGCTCGCGAGCACGAAGCGCGCGTTTCGCGAAAGCGCGATCGCTTCTTCGGCGCTCGACGCGATGACGGGCTCGATGCCCGCGTTCCACAGCGTGCGTACATAAAAGGAGAGGTCGTCTCCGACGACGACGGCGCGGTCCTTGTACGAGGCTTGGGAGGGCTTGATGTTCCGAAGAGCACGAATGCGCCGCACGAGCGCAGACGGATCGTTCACGTCGACGAGATCATCGCCGCCGGCGTGGAACAGCTCCGCGAACGAAAGCTCACCACGTCGCTCGCACGCACCGATCACGGGAACGCGCGCGAGGCCGCGACGACGACGAACGAGCGCGCACGCTCGACCGAATGCTCCGGAGTCGACGGCCGCGATGACGGCCATCGGCGTCTCGTGATCGAGGACGGCGCTCGGATCGCCATTGCGTCCGGCCTGCGCGATGCCGACGTGGAGCGACTCGGCGGCGCTGCGTAGCGCCGCCATCGCGCGGGGCGGCAGGCTGCCCACGACGGCAAGCGGGCGATCCGCAGTCGAAGCTCTATCCCACTCTCGCGAAATTCTTACTGAATCAATGGCCTGGGTCACGGGTCATTCTCCGTTCCTACACATCTGAGGGGACGGCACATCCACGCGCCCAATTGACCCCGCATCGCTTTTTTCTTTTGCATTGGGCGCCGGCGCCGAGACCGATGCTTGACACACTGCGCACCTTGCGCTACCCGTGCGCACCCCCGAAGAGCCCTTGCATTTCTGGTGCTTTCCGGACTTGGGGCACGTTGGCGCTTCTCTTGCTTGCGGGGCCGGTCCTTCTGCGCTAGGTAAATCCCCCTTTTTTCAAACGCTTTTCTTTTTTTCCCGTCGCTTCGTCGTCTTCGTCGCCGCCGCCATCAAACAGATCACCCGAAAAAATCGTTGCTCGATCTGCGTCAGGTGTTGGCTGACGTAGCTCAATGGCAGAGCACCTGTTTTGTAAACAGGTGGTTAGGGGTTCAACTCCCCTCGTCAGCTCCAGCTTTCCGCGGAGGTTTTCCCAGCGAGATCTTGAAAAGGTCCAGTAATTCTGGAGGGTTGCCCGAGCGGCCAAAGGGAGCAGACTGTAAATCTGCCGGCTATGCCTTCGATGGTTCGAATCCATCACCCTCCACAGCGGCTGGCGCATCTGGTCAAGGCAGGGCCGTGCGGGAGTAGCTCAGTTGGTAGAGCGTCAGCCTTCCAAGCTGAACGTCGCCGGTTCGAATCCGGTCTCCCGCTCCGAAGCAGACGACGACGAAAAAAAAGCGACACGAGGCAGAACGAAGAAGCAGACCGAGAACCGAACCGAGACCTAGGCAAACACGAACGACGAAGAATCCATTGCCCACCTAGCTCAGTGGCAGAGCACTCCCTTGGTAAGGGAGAGGTCACGAGTTCAAGCCTCGTGGTGGGCTCGAGAAATTCCGCGAAGCGCACCAACTTCAGAATCGATTTAGGAGACGCGAGTCATGGCGAAAGAGAAATTCAACCGAAACAAGCCGCACGTGAACGTTGGAACGATTGGTCACATCGATCACGGCAAGACGACGCTGACGGCCGCTTTGGTGAAGGTGCAGTCGAAGAAGGGCCTCGCGAAAGCGATTTCGTACGCGGACATCGCGAAGGGCGGCACGGTTCGCGACGCGACGAAGACGGTGACGATCGCGGTCTCGCACGTGGAGTACGAGTCGGAGAAGCGTCACTACGCGCACGTCGATTGCCCGGGCCACGCCGACTACATCAAGAA
>JAICXU010000936.1 GCA_025934595.1 Polyangiaceae bacterium
AGAGGAACGCGACGTCGAGCTTGAGCACCTCGATGAACTCGACGATGCCGCGATTCGCGATGTTGAACTCGCCGTCGAAATTGAACGCGCGCGGATCCGAATCGGAGCCGTATTCCGCGATCTTTCGATAATTGATGTCGCCGGTGAGCTCGGTCGAGTCTTGGTTCTTCTCGTCCTTCGGCTGGAACGTGCCGATGCCGACGCGATCTTTCTCGCTGAGGATCAGGCGGCGAACGCGAATGTGGTTCTGCACCATCTTCGACCAGTTGCCCTCGTACTTCGTGAGCAGGTGCTTGAAGATGAAGCGGCTCGCGGGATCCATGTCGCCGTCGACGCGCACTTTGTACTGATCGTTCGAGAGACCGAGCTCGCCGATCACGCGCTCACGCCACTCGAGCGGGATCAAACGAATGGGCTCCTCGTTCATCGGGCTCGGGAACGTCTCGGTCTCCGTCGCCGTTCCGGTGAGGCCCGTCTCTTTCAAATTCACCCAGTCGAACGCGTAGAGCGCGCCGTCCGACGTGCGCGAATATTGCTCGATGCCTTGCTTCAGGAGCCGCGCGATCGTCGACTTCGAAGAGCCGACCGGGCCGTGCAAAAGAATGACGCGCTTCTCGGGACCGTAGCCCTCGGCCGCGGCTTTCAGCACGTGGACGAGGCGCATGAGCGGAATGTCGAGGCCGTAGATCGCGTTCGCTCCGCCGTTCTGCTCGTCTTTGAAGAAGTTGTATCTTACAAGCTTCTTCTTGTTGTCGATGTACTCCTCGGTTCCGTAGGAGATGATCATGTCGTAGACGCGCTGGTACGCGTTGCGCGTGACTTGCGGCCGTTCGCGCACGATCTTCAGGTAGTCCTCGAACGAGCCGTCCCAATGGAGCTCGCGGTAGAGGTCGTAATCCTGCATCGCGGCGATGCGTTCCATCATCGGATTGGCTGCCATCAGAATCTCCTCGCGGCCGAGCGAAGCTCGCCTGCTCTGCCTAGAGGATACCACGCTCGTCATTTCGCGATCTGGGCCGGAAAACGCCGAAATCAAATGACGGTTTGTCAGCGCACGCCCCGGGTTCGTTGGCAATCCGGGACGTTTCGTCCGAAGGTCACGGCCCGCGTGGAATGCGCCCCCTGGACTGTTCGTCGATCCGGCACAAACTAAGATGAGACAAGCGCGGATCAGCCATTGCATACCAGTCTGGAAGCACCGCAGGTTTGGGCGCTACGCGCGGGATTCGCAAGGTCCGAAAAGGCTCCGATGAAAACCACCGTCTTGAACCACGTCGTCAACGAAAGGCTTGCTCGCATTGCGTCGGTCGCCGCGCTTGCGCTCGTCCCGCTTTTGGCGGGCTGCGGTGCGACGGACGAGGACGTCGAGGCGCAGTATCCGACGAGCGCCGCGGTCGGCTCGAGCGACGAGAGCCTTCAAGGTCTTCCCCCGGGCGCCGCGGTGAACTCCGAGGGCGACATCGTCAACGCCGATGACGCCTACGCGCGCGGCTACGCGGCGGGACAAGCCGCGAATCAAAATCCGACGAACGCCGACGGCACCGTCGTCATCGGCCAGAGCGACACCGAATATTCGGACACGGATCCGAGCGCGCTCACCGACTTTCGATCGACGCTCGATCCGTACGGAACGTGGGTCGACGACGAGACGTACGGCACGGTGTGGGTCCCGTCGTCGAGCGTCGTCGGCGCAGATTTTCAGCCGTACGTCACCTCGGGTCATTGGGTCTACGACGACGATTACGTCTGGGTGTCCGACTACGACTGGGGCTGGGTCCCATTCCACTATGGTCGCTGGATCCTCACGCCGCGCGGTTGGGCGTGGATCCCCGGACGCGCGTATTCCGGCGCGTGGGTGAGCTGGCGCATGGGATACGGCGGCTACGGTTATCTCGGCTGGGCGCCGCTCGCACCGACTTGGTATTGGCGCGACGGTTATGCGTACGGCCTCTACTACGCGCCGCCGGCACCCTATGCGTATTGCCCGAACGAGCACGTGTTTGCGCCGGGCGGTCCGCGTGGATACGTCGTCGGCGGATCGATGGCGGCGACGGTCGCCGCGAACACG
>JAICXU010000167.1 GCA_025934595.1 Polyangiaceae bacterium
AACTCGAGCGAGATGTGATGCATCAACCGACGGCCGGGCTTCTCAACAGGCATTTCAAAATCCTCGCGGCATACAGTTAAAGCGGCCGGGCTTGGCCGCGTCTAGGGGCTCAGTTGACCGAGAACGTAACGTTGAAAGCGGGGACCGAATCCGTCTTGCCGCCGATGTCGTAGGGGCGGTGGACTTGGTAAATCGCGTCGATGACGCCGATGATGAAGACGTACGGGGTCTCGTTGTCGGTGTGCAAGATCGCCTGATCGAGCTTGTGATCCGAGGCGTCGCGGTGCGAGCCGTTCGCCTTCCACTCGCTCTCGATCTTCTCCGCCAAGTCCGGAAAGCGAATTTCTTTGTCGCCGTGTCCGGTCTCGATGAGCTTGTCGTTGCGCGGCACGTCGATCGAATTGACGACGGTGGCGCCCTGCTTCCAGATGAGCGTGAATTTGTCCGGCGTGCGCATCTCGATGTGGAGCTGCTTCTCGGGCTCGGTCTTCTCTTGCTCGACATCCGGGCGAGGCGGTCCTGGCACTTGCGCGTCCGCGTTGATGCGGGCCATGTGCGACCACACTGCCGTGATGAGCAAGAACGAGATGGTGACCATCAGGAGGTCGATGAACGGAATCATGTTGATGTCCGAATCGACGCTCTTGCGTTTTCCTTGGCCGCCGCCACCGACGTCTACGCCACCCATGCAATTCTCTCCGCGTTGCTTCTGATTGGAGGTCGCGGGGGCTCAGAAGTTCCGAGCCCCACGCGATTACAGACGAAAGATCCAAACGAATTGCGACCTAACCGATAGCGCGCAGGCTTGCGCGCGTCCTGACTAGGTGCGCGTGCTGCGTATCAAGCAGCCGCGCTGACGCCGCCGAGATTCACCTTCTGGCGGTTCGTGACGACGAGATTGAGCACTTGCACGCTCGCCTCGTTGATGTCGTCTTCGAGCTGCTGCGTCTTGCCGTTCAAAATCGCGAAGCCGATGAGGCCCATGATCGCGATGATGAGACCGAACGCGGTGCAGTTCATGGCTTCCGAAATTCCTTCGGCCAAGATGCGCGCCTTCTGGCTCGGGTCGACGCTTTCGCCGGAGACGGCGCCGAAGCTCGTGATGAGGCCCGACACGGTTCCGAGGAGACCGGAGAGCATCGAGAGGTTCGCGAGGAGCGCGAGGTAACCCGTGCGTTTCGCGATCTTCGGGATCTCGCGGAGAGCTGCCTCGTCCATCGCCGCTTGCACTTCTTCGTCGGGGCGATTCACTTTGACGAGACCCGCTTGCACGATACGCGCGAGCGGAGCGTTGGCGGCCGAGCACATCTTCACGGCCTTCGCGACGTCGCCTGCGAGAATGCATTTCTGCATCGTCGCGAGGAACACGTCCTTGTTGATGGACGATCCGAAGAGATAGAGCGCGCGCTCGATGATCACGCCGATCGTGAGGACCGACCAAAAGAGGATGATCCACATACCCCAACCACCGTCATGAAAGTGCTTGTACAGTGCAGCCATTGTCTTTCGTCCTCCTCAGATGCTCACGCGCGCCGCGTGCGTGCGGCGGGCAAGCTTGATGTTCCGAACGGATACCGGTCGTTCGGGGTGCCGCGACGATATCCTCAGCCCAAACAAAAAGCCAAGCGTCGTGTGATGAAAGCGCGAAGGTTTGTCTCGCGTGGTGATGACGGCGGTTTCGGATTCCGCTTCTAGAAGTTCCGAGCCGACGACTCGTGAAAAGGAAGCATGGCGGTTTAGACTTCGGTCCGTCAACTGAACTTTGGCAGGATCTCGCCGTTATTTTCGAATTTGGATCAAAAACACTGCATGATTCGCGTGACAACGAAGAATTCCGCTGGCCCTTTCGCCGCGTCGGCCCGCAGTTCATCTCGAGTTCATCGTCGACGCGTTGACTTCGTGAAATGACAAGCGCTATCGTCCACGGGCCGCGCAATCGAAACTGATTTTTCTGTGAAGGCGCGTTGGTCCACGGCGCGCGCGTAGCGAAAAAGAAATCCTACGCGTAACGACGAACTGAGAAGTTACTTCGAACGAAAAGGAGCATCGGGGAATGTTGGCAGCTCTCTTGGACGGGGCGCAGGCTGCAGCGGCAGCAACGGGTGGAAATGAAAACGGCCTGATGAAGGTCTTTCACGACAACCCGTACTTCCTCTCGATCAACCTGATCGTGAGCGCGGTCGTCGTGGCGATGATCGTCGAGCGCACGCAGTTCCAGCTCCGCAAGTATCAAGTGAACTCGAAAGAGTTCTTCGCGCAGATCAAAAAGCTCGTCACGGCGGGCAACATCGATCGCGCCATCAAGCTTTGCGACGCGGGAGATTTCCCGACGTTGCAGCTCGTGAAAGCGGGTCTCACGCACGCGAACAAAGGCCCCGACGAGATCGACGCGGCGATGAGCGAAAAGATCGGCGAGCTGAAACCCGCCGTCGAAAAGCGCATCGGTTCGCTTTGGTCGCTCGCGAACATCGCGACGCTCGTCGGTCTTCTCGGAACCGTGCTCGGTCTGATTCACACGTTCGCAGCCGTGTCGGATCAAGCGCTCTCTGCTGCCGATCGCCAGCGCATCCTCGCAAGCGGTATCGCAGAGGCCATGTACAACACCGCGTTCGGTCTCGGCATCGCCGTGACGTGCATGATCGCGCACCTCATTCTGCATCAGCGCTCGAAGAACATTCAGCACGATCTCGACGCCACGCAGGAGCGCGTGTTCAACCTGCTGACGATCCAGACGCGTCCCGGAAACTACTGAGTAAGTCGCGCGCGTCATGGCGATGAACGCCCAGAGCCAGCCGTCGGAGAAACTGAGCGCCGCTCAGCGATCGAAGATCCGCCGTCTGTCGCAACCGAGAGAGCTCGCCCCCGACGAAGAAGGTGGCGAGCTCAACATCGTTCCGTTCCTCGACATCATCACGAACGTCCTCATGTTCGTGCTCGCCACCGTCGCGGTCACGTTCACGGCGACGATCGACACGTTCCCGCCGAAAGCGGGCGGCGCCGGTGCGCGTCCTCCGACGACGCCGACGCTCGGTCTCACCGTGCTCATCGTACCGGAAGGTTTCAGCGTGAAAGCGCGCGGCGGCAACGTCGCTCCGGGCTGCAACGACACGGGCCCCGGCCTCGCCGTCGGCAAGATCAACTCCCCGAACGGCGGCCAAGACTACGACTATACGACGCTCAATCAGTGCGTGAAGAAGCTGAAAAATCTTTCGCCGGATTTTCAGGACGAGACGAGCGTCACGATCACGGCGAACCCGAACATTCCCTACCAGGCCGTGATCTCGACGATGGATGCGATCCGCCGAGATCCCGACAACGGCAAGGATCTTTTCCCCGACGTGCAATTCGGGCTGGCCCGATAGGCGAACCAGGCGCGATCCATGGCACAGCCTCCGAATCAACCTCCCAATCCGGCGCAGCAGGCGGCCGCCGTGCGGCAACGGCCCGCGTCGATGGCCACCTACAAACGCGAGCTCCGCAAGGCGATCAAGAAGAACGCGCTCGAGCCGGAGATCAACTTCCTCAACATCACCGCGATGATGGATATGATGACCATCATCTTGGTGTTCCTCTTGAAGAGCTTGAGCTCTTCGAGCGCGTCGATTCCGCAGTCGAGCGATCTCACGATTCCGAGCAGCATCCTCAATACCGAGGCGAGCGAGGAAGGCGTGAAGGTCGTCATTTCGAAGAGCGAAATCTCGGTCGACGACGCGAAGATCGTTCCGGTCCCCGCCGACGCCACGCATGGCGTCGAAGGAAAATACAAGCGAAGCGGTCCGAACGATCTCTACATCGCGCCGCTCGCAAACACGCTGCAAACGTGGCGTGACCGCGACAAGCAAGTGAAAGCCGCCACCGGCAAAGCGGGGCAAGGCAGCGAGGCGATCGTCATCTGCGACAAAGACGCGCCGTATCGCCTACTCGTCGAGGTGCTCTACACGCTCGGCCAGACCGAGTTCTCGAAGTTCCACTTGATGGTCCTTCAGGGCAACAAGAAGTAGGGCGCTCGCAGCGCTCGACGCATCGAGCCGGACATCATCGCGTCGGCAGATTCGTCACTGCGGAACGCAGCTCGGACCAAAGTCTGCGTAGCATTGCGACGTGTTGTCGCTGAAACAGCAGTCTCCGCTCGGACAATCGGTGCCGCCCGGCGTGCACGTTCCATCGCCGCCCCCGCTGACCTCGCAGATGTCGTCGTACTTGATGCCGATGCCGTCCTTGCTGCCGGTACAGTCTCCGCCACCACCGCCGCCGCCCCCGCCTCCACCTGAATCCGAGCCGCCTGCGCCGCTATCGATCTTCGTGGCGCCGCCCTCTTTGTTCGTCACGCCGCCATCGTAGCCCGCACCCGCGTCGTCGGCGCCGTAGCTCGCATCGCTGTCGCCGCCGCTCGCTCCACTGTCGCCAGCGCCGCTCAGCGGTGCGCTTCCCGTTGCGCACGCCACGACAAAAAGGGGTGCCCCGATTGCGGCCAAGAGTCGTCGCTTGCCCATTCCCACCCTTGATCTACACGATTTTCGCGCGATAGCTACGCAGGCGCGCGACGAGCTCGCTCATTGCGGAACGCACTGAGGAACGTTGCCGTAGTCGTCGTAACAGTAGCCGTTGTCGGATGTCGGGCTTGGCTGGAAGCAGCAACCCGTGACTCCGAAACCTTGGCAGTCGGCATTGCTCGCGCACTGAAACGTGTTGTGCTTTCGATTGTCGAGCTCGAAGTAGTCGTAGTCGCACCAGGCGTCGTAGGTGTTGCCGTCGTAGCTGCTGGTATCGCCGACGCAGAAATCGCCCGGCGACGACGTCGACCCGCTGTCGGGTGTGCCAGTGCCGCTATCGATGAGCGTGATTCCGCCGCCGTCGTGAGGCGGATGCACGAGCCCGCCGTCGGTGTCCGCGAGCCCTCCTTCATCTCCCCAGCCGTAGCCGGCGTCGATCGCGACGCCGCTATCCACGTTGCCTCCGCTTTGCCCGCCGCCGGTTTCGGACACGGCACCGGTTGCACACGCGGCCACCGCAAAAACACACCCGACCAACGCAAAGACCGCCCGACGCGAATGCATGATTGCTCCCAAGTCCCCCGCGGATGCCGCCGCGCCGAAGGAAGGCGCGTTCTAAGACATATAGCTTTCTCTCTGACGACGTACAGAGAGGCCGCAGTTCTTACGGAAGAACATGGCCGAAGCTTCTTACTTCGGCGTCCTTTTACGATTTGGCGTCCGCAATTTTACGAAGCGTCCACGGTGAGGTGGCCCGCGACCTGGCGCGCCGCTACTGGACGACGCACTGCGGATTGCTGCCGACGCTCGAGTAGTCGTCGTAACAGAGGTCGCCGGGCTGCGACTGGAAGCAGCAGGTTCCGGGGCCAAACATCGCCGCGCAGTCGCTGTTGCTGGCGCATTCGAAGTCGGATCCGGTCGTGTCGGCGTAGGAATCGCTATCGCACTGCTGGTCGTAGGTTTCGCCAGTCGCCGAGCCCGATCCCGAGCCGCTGCAGAAGCTGCCCCCGCCTCCCCCGCCACCACCGCCGCCGCCTCCCCCACCGCCGCCGGTGCCAGCGTCCGATCCCGAGGATCCGCCGCTGATGGGTTTTGCCGCGCCACTGTCTTTGGCGGAGGTCCCGCCATCGCTGCTGTCGCCGCTAGCGCCGTAGGCGTTGTCGCCGCTCGTTCCGGAGCCGGCGTCAGGATGACCGCTCCCGGCCGATCCTCCACCGCCGAGCGGGGGCGCGCCAGTGGCGCATGCGATCGCGAAGACAGGAGCTGCGATGCCGACCAAAAGGCGGAATGTGCGCGTCATAGGCGCACGAAAACAACCACGGAAAAAGGGCCTACGCCACCCTCGACCGCGTAAATCTTCGCTGGCTCTGGCGCTTTTCGTACGCCGGTGGCTCGAAAATTCTTCCTCGGCTAATGATTTTTTTCGGGGGCGGAAATGTTGCCTCGCGCAGGCAAATATTTCCGGAGCGGAGCGCGCGTCAGAAGAGCGCGCCCTGACGGCGCATCGATACGTTCATCAGCAAGCCAATGCCCATCATGTCCGTGATGACCGAGCTGCCGCCGGCAGAAAACAAAGGCAACGTGACGCCGACGACCGGAAGAAGGCCGGTGACCATGCCGAGATTGAAGAACGCGTGCCAGAAAATCAGCGCGCCGACACCCACGGCGAGCACGGCACCGAAGCGATCGCGTGCGCTCGCCGCGACCTTGATCGCCCAGAGCACGAGAGCGACGTAGAGCAGCACGACGACCAGCGCGCCGAGAAATCCCCAGTCTTCGGCGAGCACGGCGAACGGAAAGTCGGAGTGTTGCTCCGGCAAGAAATGAAATTGGTTCTGCGTGCCGCGCATGAAGCCTTGGCCCGTGATGCCGCCCGACCCAATCGCGATGCGAGCGTGATGCGCGTGCCAGTTGGCGCCGAGGATGTTCGACTCCGGATTCAAGAATCCGGCGACGCGCTGCTTTTGATAATCCTTCAGCACGTACGTCCACGTGAGCGGCGCGAGGATGGCGCTGCCGAGGACGAGGGCGACGATGCTCTGCCATCTCACGCGCGTGAGCGCGCAGATCGAGACGAAGATCAGAGCCAAAATCAGCGCCGTTCCGAGATCGGGCTGTTTGAGAACGAGCAAGACGGGAAGAAGCGTGATGAGCGCGGGCACGAGCAAGTCGCGGAGGGTTCGCCCTTCGGATTTCGGATCGTCGTGCAGGTATTTCGCGAGCGCGATGATCAAAAACAATTTCATGAACTCGCTCGGCTGAAAGCTGAAGCTGCCGATGTAGATCCAACGCGAGCTGCCGCGGATGTCGCGACCGAGCACCGACACGAGCAAGAGAAGGACGATGCCGAAGACGTAGAGCGGATAACCAAAACGCTCGAACGTGCGGTAATCGACGGCGGCGACGGCGGTGCCGAGAATGCCGCCG
>JAICXU010000078.1 GCA_025934595.1 Polyangiaceae bacterium
GCGCGCGCCCCGGCTCGGCAGATCCGGAATTTCGAACGGACCGATGTCGACGATGCGATTTTCTTCCATCGAGAGCCGGCGCGAAATGAGGCTGAATTTACCGGGCGTCGAGCGTTCGGCAGCTTCGCCCGATCTCGACTTTTTTCATTCGCTTCGTGACGTGCACGCTCGCGAGGCCGTTCTCGTGATCGTCGATGATCCACAGCGTGAGCGTGCCGTCGCCGTTGCGCGGATACGACGTCGTCGAGTTTCCGCTCATGCTCGTCTTCGTGCCGCTGCCGAACTTCGGTTGCTCGCCGATGAAGATCGGGACCGAATCGTCGCAGTCGTTGTGGACCTCGATCGTCATCGGCGTGATCGCGTCTTGCGTCGGCGAGGTCGATATGGCCGACGCCGAAGGGTCGGGCGCGGGCTCGCCATTCATGAACGAGCTCGAGGGCGGCGTCGGCTGCGGATTCGACGGGGTGATCGCGTTGGAGTCATCCTCGCGGGGCGCACACGCCGCCAGCATCAACAGGAAGAACGCATGGGAGAGTCGCATGCGCGCGAGCTTATCAGCCTTCGGCGCCTCTCGTCGCATCGAGGTCTTCCAAAATTTCCGCGAGCGCTTCCGCGTCCACGCCATCCGCGACTTGCTCGAGCCCCACGCGTAGCTTGGGCTCGGCCACGGTTTCGGCAGAAACACGCAAACGAGCACGACCGTCCTCGCCCAGATCCGCTCCGAGCGCGATCGCGGCGGCGATGCGCATTTCCGGTTTTTTCGTGGGATCTTCGACGGCGCCGAAGAGGGATTCTCGATCGATCGCAGCCACGCGATACTGCACTTCCTCGTTCGCGCGGATTCGGCGCAAGGCATCGATCCAATCGCCGACGGACCGGTCGCCGCGCTCGAGCATCGACTCGATCGTCGCCGGAATCTCGTGTGATTTGCGTGCCTCGATTGCTTCTTGAATTCGCTCGACGACGCCCGCCGCATCGTCTTCGTTTCGTTCGCCGCGCTTCAAACGGACGCGCACGTCGTCTCCCGATTTTCGGTGAACGACGAGGGCGTGGTCGAACATCGCGCGCGGAATCGCGCGGACGGGCAACGTGAAGCGGCCGTGACCCGATGGATCACGATGCTCCAAGATGACGTGTCGCACGCGAACGATGTCTTCGTAGGGAATGAATCGTCGGCCTCCGACGGCGGTCTGTCGTACCGCGATGCCATCGGTGCCCACGACGACGGACGGCCTCACGAGCCAGTAGAGGAGCGCAGCGATCGAGAAAAAAATCGCGCCGTGAAACGCGACGCTGCCGGGCCAGACGTCGACCGTGTCGACCGCGTCGCTCGAAACAGCCACGAAAAGGGCGAAAATGAACGAGAGGAGCGAAAGCGCACCGTGCGCGCTGACGAGTGACTGGCTCGTGAACGTGAGCTGCTTGCGACCGGCGTCGAGCCCGAGCGCGTCGAGCAGACGCTTCGCTTCATCGCGTGTCAGCACCTCGATCGCCATGCGAGGCCGACCTTTCGCGATCACGATTACGCGTCCGCGCGCCCCCTGACGAGGCGCGTAGAACGCGCTTTCGATCGCGTCGTGTGGCAGGAATTTTTGCCCGTCGATGTCGAGCCCGGCGCGGCTCGCACGCACACGCCGGTCCGGGTTCACCGTTCCGAACGGATTTCGAAGCCAAGCGGCTCCGATTTCGACGTGGTGCATTTGATCGAGCTCGCGCGCCGGTTCTTCCACCAACGGCCATTCTATCGGCTATGAGTCGATCGTGATCGACGTCAGCTTCGTCGTCCCTTGTTACAACGAGGAGAAACGCCTCGACGAAGCGCGCTTCGAAGAGCTCGCCCGCGGCGCGCATCTCATTTTCGTCGACGACGGCTCGAAAGACGGCACGCGCTCGGTGCTCGACGCGTTCGCGAAGAGAATGGGCGATCACGTCGAGGTGATCGCGCTCGAAAAAAATTGCGGCAAAGCGGAGGCCGTGCGCTGCGGCATGCTCGTCGCCGCCGAGCGCGGCGATCGCATCGTAGGATTCGCCGACGCCGATCTCGCTACGCCGCCCGACGAGATCTTGCGTGTCGGAAAGACCATCGACGAAAAAAAAGTGCAAGTCGTGCTCGGCGCGCGCGTCGCGCTCATCGGAAAACGCATCGAGCGAAATCCCGCGCGCCACTATCTCGGTCGCGTCTTCGCCACCGTCGCCACGAAAGTCATCCGCGCTCCTTTTTACGACACGCAATGCGGCGCGAAAGCGTTCCTCAATACGCCGTCCTTTCGCGCGGCGCTCTCGGAGCCCTTTCTCACGCGCTGGATTTTCGATCTCGAGATCATCGGTCGGCTCCTCGTCGGCAGCGACGCCGCGCCCGCGATTCCCCTCTCCGCGTTCTTCGAGCTCCCTCTCGAAGAATGGGTCGACGTCCGTGGATCGAAGATCGGGCTCGACATGGCCGCGCGCGTTTGGGTCGACCTCGGGCGCATCGCGGCGGACCTGAAAAAGCGCCGGCGAAAATCCGCGAAAAATTCGCCACACGCAGGCAAATAGATCGCGAAGAGGCCGAAAAATAGGCCGAATGCGCGGCCTGCGTGCGTGAGCTCGGCCGCTGCGCTATGTCTGCGCGATCGATGAACGCCCGTCGTCTTGCCCTTGTCTTCGCCGTCGTTCTTTTTCCGCCCGCCGCCTTCATGGCGGGTTGCGGCAGCGGCACCTCGTCCGCCCAAGGTGACGCCGGCGGCGGAGGTGGTGGCGGGGACCGAGACTCCGGCAATTCGGGTAGCGGCGACGGTAGCTTCTCGACGGGCGACTCGTCCTCGACCTCGGACACCGGCGCGAAAGACTCCGGCGCCGACGCGCATCCGTGGCCGGACTGCAGCACACAACCCGCGGCCGCGCCGTCGATGACGATCCCGGAAATTTGGACCGCGAATTCGTCGACCCCGACGCTCGCATGGGTGAGCGGCGTCACGGTGAGCGCGATCTCGTTCGGCGGCTGCAGCACGGGTCACGCGTGCCAGATTTATCTACAACAAGACGCCACGTACGCGACGCTCGCGGACGGCGCGCACAAAGCGCTGAAGATGTACGTCACGTCGCCGGTCGCCGACCATTTCGCGGGCCTGCACGTCGGCGACACGGTCGATGCGATGGGCTTCGGCTGGCGCGACACGCAAAATCAGCAGAGCGAAATCGAGCTCGAGGTCACCGCCGATCTCGAGGGCTGCGCGAGGAAAACGGGAACGCTCGCCCTGACGCCCATCCAAGGCGTCACGCTCGCCGACGTGAACGTCGACGACTACGAAAATGTCTACGGCCCGCTCCTCATCGAGGTCGACGACGTGCATGGCACGACGACGGGAAATCTCACGGAAATCTTCGGTGTTTTCGAGGAATCCGACAGCGGCGTCGCCGACGCAGGGCCCGAGCTCGTGAGCCTCAGCCCGTTCTATTTGCCGAACGGCACGTTCGCTTCTCCGATGACGACGAACACGGCGACGCATTTTTCGCGCATCGTCGGCATTCTCGGTCTCTACGTTCCGCCGAGCCTCGACGGCGGCGTCGTGCCGAAGTTCAACGAGCTCTATCCGCGCACGATGAGCGATCTCTCGTTCTAGAAAATTATTTTTTCGAATCAGGGGCGACGGCAGGCGCGACCGGAACGTCGAACGTCTGCGGAGCGCCGGCGTCCTCGGTGGCGGCCGGAATGGCAGACGCCGTCGCTGCCGGAGGAGGCGGCGGCGGCGGTGCGGGGGCCGCGCCCATGCACGCGTTGAGTGAAAGGGGAGCCACGACGACGCCGGCGGCGGTCACGAAGCGACGCACGCGCGCCAGCATGCTCGGCGAAACGAGATCGGACGAAGGGCGAAAGAGGATGTTGCCTTCGTCGTCGTAGAGATAGCGCACGCAGAGGTCGCGGGCGCGCGGAGCATCGAGCACGCCGCGTGCTTCGGCCGGGCTCATGGCGGAGAGATCGTGCACGTGTTTCTTGCACGCGTCGCAAAATCGCTTCTGGCCGTCGCGTGTCATCGTCGACCAATTTGCAGAGCAGGGAGATTCGATGGGGAGATCGGCGCGTTTCATCGGGATGCACGAAAAACGCGGTCGCCATGGCCGACCTTACACGCGACTTGGTTTTGCCTGGAAAATTGGCTATTTCGTAGCTGTCTCTCCGACGTCGTCTAATGGCAGGACAGCGGATTTTGGATCCGCTTATCGTGGTTCGAATCCACGCGTCGGAACTCAGCTCTCTCACTCTTGCCCGAGACGCATGCGCAGCGTCGCGAGGTCGCCCTCGCTGAGACCCGCGTCTCGCAAATACGCCGCCGCCCCACCGTAGTCATCGTCGAGCGCTTCCAGAAACTGCTCCATCGCGAAAGGCGGGCTCGCCGCGATCGCGTGCGCGAGCTCCTCGTGCGTCGTCGCGTCGGGAAAGAGGTAATGCGCCGACACGGCGTAGTCGCGCACGATGGTCTCGCGTTTCACGCCTGCGATCGACAAGAGCATCGCGGCGACGATGCCCGTTCGATCTTTGCCCGCCGAGCAATGAAAGACGACCCCGCCTGCTGGCTGCGACGCGAGCGCATGGAACACGTCGCGAAACGCGTCGTGATGATTCGCGAGCGCGTTCGTGTAGGCATCACCACGCGACGCCCACGAGTATTCCATCCAATCGAGCAGACCGACTCCGTAGAGCGAGATGCGCTGGTAATGAAATCGGGGATCGTGCGCGAGCGCGTCCGGCGCGCCGACCGCCTCCCAATACGTGCGGAGATCGATGTCGGCGACCACGCCGCGCGCGAGGAGAGCCTCCTTGTCGCGCTCGCTCATGTGGTGGAGCGTTCCCGTACGAATGAAGCGCTGCGTGGGAATGGCGCCGGCCTCGCCCGTGAGCCCGCCGAGATCGCGCCCGTTTTTCACGAGATCGAACGAGAGCGCGCGTGACGCGTCTTGCTGCGTGGGCTGGATGTCGCGCGACGCGACCTCGAGCGAAGGCGTCCACGTCACGGTCGACGCGCAGCCCGTCACGGCGATCGCGAGCGCCAGAGTCGACGAGCGAAGCGCGGCTCCAGCGAGGCGCATCGATCGCCGTGAGGTGGCCGGGGACACCCGTTTCGTGGTCGCAGACAGAGACGCGGTCATCGGGAAACGAGGAACTATGACATTTCCGCTGGCACGAAGATGGCTCCTCCGCTCCTCGCGAGGAGGGTCTCGAAATTGAAGCTCAGTCGGCATTCATTCCACACGTCGCATCTTGTGCTCGCTCCACGGAGACTTAATTTTTCCAGGAGAGCGACCGCTTCGCGACACGCACAAGGCTCTGCCGCACCTGGCCGCACGGGAGGTGGGTCATGACCCGCACGCAAACGTTTCTCCTGGGCTCCGCGTTTTGGCTTGCCGGCGTGGGTGTGTTCGCCGGCTTCGCGTATGCGATGAACCGACCCATCACGGTCCCAGCGCCAGAGCGTGTTTCCGCGCCGGTCGAGCTCACCGCAGCGACGATCAAAGCGGAGCCCGTCTACGAACGGGTCGTCACGATCCCGCCGATCGAGATCGTGGGACACGTGCCGCGGCCTTTGCGTTTCGCGCCGCAGGTCATCGCGCCCGTCGCCGCTGCTCCGCCCGCGCCGCAGCACATGAACTGCACGGATTGGCGTCCGCTCGAGCAAGGCGGAAGCGAGAGCTCCGTGCGCGAATGTCAGTAACGCGAGCCCGCTCGTAGCGAATCGCGACATTCGAAAAGCGCGAGTCACGCATCTCCGCATGCGGATGGTCCGGGCGCACGCGTTTTTGCGCAATCGGTGAATCGTGCATCGATTTTGCACGAAACGAAGGCATGGCACGCCCGATCTGGAACGGAAGCATCGCGTTCGGTTTGGTTCAAATCCCCGTCGGCCTCTACGGCGCCGAAGAGCGTGACGAGATCTCCTTCAAGCTCCTCGACAAGCACGACCTCTCGCCCGTCGGTTACGAGCGCATCAACAAAGAGACGGGCAAAAAGGTCGACTACAAAAATATCGTGCGCGGGTACGAGTACGAAAAAGGCGAGTACGTCGTCCTCTCCGACGAAGAGCTCGCGCACGCGAACGTCGAATCGTCGCAAACGATCGACATCGGTCTCTTCGTCGATCAAAAGGAAATCGATCCGATGCTCGTGGAGCGCCCGCTCTACGTCATGCCGGGAAAACAAGGTCAAAAGGCGTACAAGCTCTTGCTCGAGACACTCCAGAAAACGGGACGAGCCGGCATCGCGCAGGTCGTCCTGCGGACGCGGCAACATCTCGCGGCGCTCGTGCCGCACGACGATGTCCTCGTTCTGTTGATGCTCCGCTACGCGCACGAGCTGCGCGCGCCGAACGAAATCGATCATCCTTCCGCAAAAAAAGCGACGGTGAGCGCGGCCGAGCGAAAGATGGCGGTAGAGCTCGTCGAAGGCATGAGCGGTCCGTTCCAACCGGACGCGTTCCAAGACACGTACTACGACGACGTCATGGCGCTCGTGGACAAGAAGGTGAAGAGCGGCAAGCCCACCGCCATCACGCATCCGAAAATGCCGAAACAGAAAATCGCGAAGGTCGTCGACTTGGCGGACCTCCTCGCCAAGAGCCTCAGGCACAAAAAAGAACCAGAAAACGCGGCAAAATCGCCCGCGCGCGGGCACGGTCATGCCCATGCGCGCGGCCACCCGACGCACCACAAAAAATCGGCGTGAGGTCGATGGTAAGGAAGAGTCGTGGATCGCTCGCGACTGCTCGCGCTTTTGAGGAAGCACGGTCGTAGCGTCGCGTCGTTTCAATCGCTCGAGCCTGGGCTCGCGCTCTGGTGTGACGACCGCACGCCCGACGCCGCGGTCGCCTACTTCGACACCGGACAAGCGTGGGTCGCCGCCGCCGATCCGATTTGTGCGAACGAGAACGTGAAAGAGGTCGCGCGGAAATTTTACGACGCCGCGCATCGCAAAGGGCGGCGCGCGTCGTTCTTTTGCTCGGAGCAAGATCTCGGCGGAAAAAAAATTCGAATCGGCGAGCAGCCGATCTGGATCCCGTCACGATGGCCGGAGACGCTTGCCGCGCATCGGCGGCTCCGCGAGCAGATTCGGCGAGCGCGCGCCAAGAGCGTCGTCGTGCGACGCGTCGAAGCTGCCGAGCTCGCGCCAGGGTCGCCGCTCCGAAAAAAAGCGGATGCGATCGCAGAGGCGTGGCTCGACACGCGGCCGATGGAGCCCATGCAATTTCTCGTCACCCTCGCGCCCTTCGAGCTTCGCGACGAGCATCGTTTTTATTCTGCCGAGCGTGACGGTGAGCTCGTCGCGCTCCTGTCGTGCATCCCGATTTATGCGAAAAACGGCCTCTTTTTGGAGGATTTGATCCGCGGATCGCATGCGCCGAACGGAACGACCGAGCTCCTCATCGACTGCGCGATGCGCGAGGCCGCCGAAAAAGGCGACGCGATCGTGACGCTCGGATTGGCGCCGCTCTCGGGCGAGACCAGCTTTCTCCTCGACGTGCTCGGGCTTCTCGGTCGAGGCCTCTACGACTTTCGCGGCGTGCGCGCGTTCAAAGCGAGGCTTCATCCGAATCGATGGGAGCCCGTGTTCATGGCCCACGAGACCGGCGCGTCTTCGACGCTGGCGATGCTCGATGCGCTCACGGCGTTCGCAGGAGGCTCGCTCACGAAATTCGGAGCGCGCACGCTCGTGCGTCGCCCGCTCGTCGCAGCGTGGCTCCTCACGCTCCTTCTCGTGCCGTGGACTTTGTTTCTCGCGTCGCTCGCTCTCTTCTCGCATCTCACCGTGCTCTCGTATGACCGCTCCGATCTGCTCGGCTGGACGGCTTTCGATGCCGTGTTCGTCGTGCTGCTCATTCGCGCGTTCCTCCGGCCGCGCGTCGGCACCTACGCGCTCCTCGCGGCGCTTGCGGCATGCGACGGAGCTCTCGCCGTGCGTCACTTCGCGGTCCTCGGTCTCGGCGCGACGCTCTTCACCGTGGTGCTGCGTCCGCTCGCCACGCTCGCCCCGATCGCGGCTTCCTTCGCGCTTCTTCGTTGCGCGCGCTACGTGCGACGAAACGCTCGAAATTCAGCTCGATAGTGGGGTCGTGATGCGCATGTAAAATACACGTATCGCGCCGCACCTCGTGCATTTCGTTCGGACCACGCGCAGCCGGCGCTCGCCGATGGTCTTTGCTTCGTGATCCACCACGCGCACCTCGTGACCGCAGCGGAGGCACGGTATCGATCGCGCGTGAGGCTCCACGAGCGACGCGGTCTCGATTTCGATCGGTCGTTCCGGCGCTCCTCCGGGCTCGAGCCTCGCGAGCTTTTCGGACGCGTCGGCGATTTTTTCTCGCGCCCGCTCCGCCGCGCGCCGCTGTGCGTTCGGAGACAGCTTCTTTTTCGCCATCGCGAGACCCATCTTGCTAGCGTCACGTTCGAGCGTCGATGCTTGTCGTACGAAAAGGATCCGATTTGCGAGAAGCGCTTCGCACGGAGCTCGCCACACGCGAGCGGAAGGTGCTCCCGCCGCGCGAGAGCGGTCGTGCCGCGGTGCTCATCGCGCTCTTCGAAAAAAATGACGACACGCACATGTGGCTTTTGAAGAGGCCCGATGCGATGCGACGTCACGCCGGACAAATCGCATTCCCCGGCGGAAAATCGGAGCCGGAGGATCCCTCGCTTCGCGAAACGGCGCTGCGCGAGGCGCTCGAGGAGCTGTCGATCTTGCCGGACTCGGTCGACGTGCTCGGGTGCATCGACGACTACGTCACCATCACGGGCTACACGGTGACGCCCTTCGTCGGCTGGGTGCCGCCCGATCTGCACGTCGAGCCGAACGAAGAAGAAGTCGCGCGTGCGTTCTCCGCGCCGCTGTCGATTTTTTTCGAAGGCGCAGTGCCGGTCCTCGATCGCGCGCGTGACATGATCCCGCGCTTTTCGATCACGTTCGAAGGCGAGCGCGTGTGGGGAGCGACGGCGACGATGGCGCGCACGCTCGCTCGCATCGTGCGTGATTTGAAATGAAGATCGTGCGCGGAGCGAGCGCGTGTCTCGTCGACGACGGAGGTCGCGAGATGCTGATCGCTCGCGAACAAGAGCCATTTCGCCAAC
>JAICXU010000422.1 GCA_025934595.1 Polyangiaceae bacterium
GCGCGGTCTTCGCGAACGCGAGGTTCTCACCCGACGGCGGCTTCTGATTTTCTTCGCGGTCGAGGACGTGCGTGGCTTCTTCGTCGTCGTCCCAATCCATTTCGACCGTGGCGCCTGCTTTGGCTTCCGCTTTTTTCGCGGCCGCCTCGAGGTATGCCGCGGGCTTCGTCTCTGCGGCCGGCGGCACGACATGCGATCCGCTCTGCGCGAGCGAATTCTTCTGCGGCGGCGCGCTGACGGCGGGAAGCGACGCACGCGCCGCGGGCACTGCGCGCTGCGACGGGGGCGCCGACGGCGCTGCGCCACTTGCTTGTCCGCCACTGGCTCCAACTGGAGACTGCACGCCGAGGAGCGTCTTCTTTCCGACCGCGAGATCACCGCGCACGACTTGCGGCGGAGCGGATTGCCCGGCAGCCGGAGTCTTCATCGATGACGGCGGAGGAGGCGGCGCCGACGACTGACGCGACGGCTGGGCAGCATTCTTTTTTCCAAGGCCCTCGAAAATATCGAGATCCGATCCGCCCTGCTTCTCTGCTGCCATATTCATCATCTCCTCGTCATTCCTTCGCACCGCTGTGAGGTCGGACTCAGGTCCATACAACTCTTTTGATGAGCTCGATTCGCGTTCTAGAAGGCTTGGCTCTCGAACCGTATCGGGCACCGCATCATTTCGCAGAGAGGAGCGGCTGGAACGCGGCGCGGTGGCTTCCGAAACCCGGCCGCTGGCCTCCGGAAATGTACGGCGCATGTATTGCGCGATCTCCGTCCGACTTGCCACGAAATCGTGCGTCTCACAGAAATTATTGAGATCGCGATAGAGCTCCCGGGCGGCACGGTATCGCTCGGCCGGATCCTTGGCGAGCGCCTTGAGGACGATCCGATCGAGCTCGGCGGGGAGCCGCTGCACCACAGCCGATGGCGGTACTATGGCTAAATTTTTGATCTTTTCGAGCACAATGAGCTCGTTTTGACCGGAAAAGAGCCGCTGCCGCGTGAGGAGCTCCCATAAGCAAATCCCCAGGGAAAACACGTCGGTACGGGGATCGATCTCGCGGCCGGTGACCTGCTCCGGGCTCATGTAGCCGAATTTGCCTTTGATTGCGCCGGCTTGCGTGCGCGAGAGCCTGCCGGCCGCTTTGGCGATTCCGAAGTCGATCAGCTTCACGTCGCCGTCGAACGACACGACGATGTTTTGCGGCGAGACATCGCGATGGACGATCGAGACCGGCGCGCCGCCTTCGTCTTTGCGCGCGTGCGCATACGCGAGGCCTTCGGCGATGCGCGTGACGACATACAGGACGAACGCGGGCGGAATTTCGTCCTTCGTGCGCACCGCGCGATCGAACACGTAGCGAAGATCGCGACCGAACACGTGCTCGAATGCGATGAAGAAGCGATCGCCGACGTGGCCGAAATCGAGCATGCGCGCGATGTGCGGATGCTCGAGCCGCATGCAGATGCGCGCCTCGTCCTCGAACATCGCGATCGCTTCGTCGTCTTCGCCGACCTCGGGGAGCATGCGCTTCAGCGCGACGATCGTTCCGCGCGTCGTGTGCTTCGCGCGGAAAACTTCCGCCATGCCGCCGACCGAGATGCGATCGAGGATTTCGTAGTCTCCGAACGCCTGCGATGCTTTCAAACGCTCCCCTCATCGAATCTTAACACGCCGACTCGCATGGAAATCGCATTTCCGGCGTTTTTTACGGGGTCTCGGTCGATGTCGAGGCGGAGGTCGAGGTCGACGGCGCGCCCGCGTCTTCTTTCTTCTGCGGATGATGCAGATAGCGCACGCGTTGCATTTCCAGCGGCTGCCACACGTACGGCTTCACGATCGGAGTGTTTGTAAAATACAAGTGTGCTGCCGGTCCGTCACCGCGCACGAGACGCGCCACCGGTGCATCACTCGCGGGAGCGGGCGTCGCTGCGAGATCCAGATCCCCCCCGAGGAGCGCGCGCGTTCCCTCTGCGATCGCGATGCGCGACGTGCAGCCGAGCTTCGTGAAGAGCGCGTCGATCCGCGAAATCGTTTCGTCGTCGACTCGCGCATCGGCAGCGAGCTCGATCCATACGAGCATGCCGTCGATGTCTTGCACGCCCGCGAACGCGCGCGTACCGGTCAGACGTGGATCGCCGAGCTTCGCACCCACGGCGAGCGTCATTGCATTTGGCGGCTCCGAGTCGCCGATGAAAAATTGTCCGGCGGCGAGAAATAGAGCCATTTCACCGGGGCGATAGCGCGTGGCGTTCGTGAACGACACGATGGTCGGTGTGTCCTCGTTCGTGCCCACGCTGGCGGCGGGACGCACCTCGCGGGGATCGATGCGTGCGATGCGCGCATGCAGGTCCGGATTTTTCGGATCGATACGGAGCGACGTCGTCGCGAGCGCGTACGGAAATCCGTGCTGCGGAAGCCCCTTCACGCGCCACGCTCCTTCACCTGCTTCCGGCGTGAGGCCCGACGGAACGAGCGGGGTGAGGTCGGCGCCGGGAAGCTCTGGGCGTCGCGTGAGATAGAAGAAATCGCGCGCGTCGCGATGGATGTACTGCGGAAAGTTCATGTGGCTCATGCCCTTGATCATGCGGCGCGCGCGCACGCGATAATCGGGCAGATCCTTGAACGAGCCCTCGTACTCCCAGTCTTGCTGCAGCGGGCGACCGAGCGGCTTGAACTGCGCCGTCGGCTCGACGTCGTAGAACTCGAACCCCGCGAGCCCCGGATTCATGTCGAGGTGAATGCCGTACGCGCACCGAGCGAGGATCATGCCTTCCGCGAGCACGTCCGCGGAGATGTCGTTGCCCCAAAAGTAACCGACGAAATTTTCTTTCGTCATGCAGATGCCCGAGCGCGTCGTGTGGACCTCGTCGTGCCAGCCTTTCGGAGTTCCGCCCCACCACGTGCGGCCCCACGGATTGAATTTTCCGTCTTCGACGAGCGCGGTCAGATTTTGGCGAAAGCTGAGGACCTCGTCGGGGACGTCGGTCGACTCGGGCCACGAGCCCATCGTCGTCGATCCGTCGCGCATCTCCATGACGCTCGCGGCGTAGGGTTTCGGCGGCAGATAGAGGACACCGTCGGCTTGCATGCCGAACTCGCCGTGCAGCGCTTGAAAGCCGCCGTTGAATCCGCCGACGAGATTCTTGATGACCTCCGGCGTGCGCGGAACGACGCCCGGGCCCGCTTCACCGGTCGCGGAGACGGGCTCCACGGTTCCCGCTTCCATGTGCAGCGCGATCTGCCGCGGATCCCAAAGCGTGCAGTATACACGCGTTTGCGGGCGCTCTTTGTCGGCGCGCACGAACGTCGTCACGAACGCAGCGGGGGTTCCCGGAATGTCGGTGATGAACGGATCGTGATCGAGCACGATCCATCTTCCTTCGCCCGAAAGCGCGGGCTTGATGAGCGTCGAGAGCGGGGCGGGGGGCCAGCCTATTTCCGGATCGGTGAACGAATCGTTCCCGGCGCCGAGGCTGCCGAGGTCGCGCGCGATTTCGGATTCGCTCGTGTCGCCGAAGATTTTTGCACGCGCGCGCAACGCGAGGTCGAGACCCGTGAATGCGATCGCTTTGAGCCACTGCAGCTTCTCTTCGCCGACCCACGGCATCGCGCGCACGCGATCGACGCTCCACGTGACGACGTTGCCGGGCCGCGCTTGCGCGTCGAGCACGGGACGCACCCATCCGCCGCCCTCGATCGCGTTGCCGCTTGCGCCGTCGAGCACGATTTCGCGACCGTCCGCGTTCACCGAAAGCGCCGAGCCGGATTCCTTCGCCCACGCCAGGTCCACGTGATTTGCCGGCGGGTCGAGCGAAAACGCGTTGTGCAACACGCCCGTCGTCTGTCCCGTTTCTTGAAGATGCATGAGCGCGATCTGCCACTTTTGCACGCGCGTCATGTCCGCCGTGAAGGAGGCCGGCTTGCCGGACAGATCGAGCGCGTGGACGGCGCTCACGATGCCATCGACGCTCGTCGTGTACGCGACGAAGCTTCCGCGCACGATCGGCGCGCTTTCGTCGACGCCGTTGGTAGGCGTGAGCCGCCAGTCGTCACCGAGGGCGAGCATCATGCCTTCGGGTGAGAGGCGGGCTTCGACGAGATAGAGATCGTGCGGCTCGCCCTCGACCTGCGCCCGCACGAGCGCGCGTGCGCCTCCGAAGACGGCGCCGCGAATTCCGGTCGGGCCCGTGAGCCACGTCACGTCCTCGCCGCTACATCGCAGGTCTTGACTCGCGAGCGCCTCGCAGAGCGCCGTCGATCGATTCGGCGCGCGATCGTCGATGCCTTCGCTGCGATGCATTCCCCACGCGAGCGCAGCGAGGAGAAAGAAC
>JAICXU010000867.1 GCA_025934595.1 Polyangiaceae bacterium
CGCGATCGCGAAGTGACGCGCAAAGGTGAAGAGGCGCTCGATCGCTGCGGTCGCTCCGCATTGCCCGCGCTCGCGAAGGTGGTCGGCGAAGGCGACGATCGCGCGCGTGCCATCGAGCGCGGCGCGTTCATGCGAGTTGCTCACATCACCGATCCGAAAATTCTACCGCCGCTTTTGAGCGATTCGGCGCGAAGCGAGGTCGCACGCATCGACCTCTTGCGCGCATCGACCGCGCGTTTGCCGGAAATTCCAGGCGATGCGTTCGATGCCATCGACGCGGCGCTGAAAAAAGATCCTTCGCTCCGCACGCGCTATTTGCTCCTGGGCCCTCTCGCGGCCCTCGCGCGAAAATCCGATGCACGCGCATCCGCGCTCTTCGTTTCGATGCTCGCGAAGGATGCCGATGGTCCGGTTCGCATGCACGCGGCCGAGCTCGCGACCAACGTACCTGCCGCGCAAGGCGCGCTTCTCGGCGCGCTTTCGGACTCAGAGCCTCGCGTGCGCGACGCCGCGCTTCGGACGATCGCCGAAGAGCGATCTTCTCCCGCGACGGTCGCGGTCGAGCACTTGCTCGAGAAGGATCCGTGGCCTTACGTGCGAACGTCTGCGGCGGCCGCGCTCGGCTCGTTCGCGCCTGCGGTCGACATCGATCGTGCGCTCGTGGCGAGCTTGAAAGATTCGTCTCCGCGCGTGCGTGCCGCGAGCATCGACGCGCTCGGCGCGCATCGCGCGCGTTCCTTCGCGACGCAGATCGCAGAGCGAGCCGACGACGAGAACGAGGCGCTCGACGTCAGGATCGCAGCCGTTCGTGCGCTCGGATCGACGTGCGACGCGAGCTCGCTAGGTCGCCTCGGCGATCTCGCGAACAAGCTCGCTTCGCCGATGGCCGATGACACGCAAGTCGCGCTTGGATACGCCGCGATCGAGGCGATCGGATCGATCCATCCGGCCGACATCGCGCGTCGCCTCGGAAATCTCACGGCCAGCAGCGTGCGTGCGCCGGTGCGAAAACAAGCGCTCGAAGCGATCGCGTCGCCGGGCGCGTGTCGTTAAGACGACGCTGCGCCTTTGGCCTTCTTGAACATCGAGTACATCGCGAAGATGCCGATCGCGATGATGAACATCGCGACATAGCGACCGACATGCGACGCGCCGCCGGGAACTCCGTCCGAGGACGATGCGGTGATGACGCCGCCGTTTTCGGAGACGTCCGCACCGCCCGCCGCTCCGTTCGTCGAGCCCGTGGCGTTGCCGGCTCCGCCTGCGTTGTCGTTCGATGCAGTCGCGCCGCCGCCACCGGCGGCCGCCGTCGAAGCGCCTGCCGTCGCGGTATTGCCGCTCGCGCCGATCACTTGACCGCCGCCGTACGCGGGACCGTTGCTCGCGTTCGCTCCGCTGGATCCGCCGCCGCCGCCGCCGCCACCAGCTCCGCCTCCGCCGCCTCCTCCTCCGCCGCCGGTCGCTCCACCGCCACCGCCGCCACTTCCGCCTCCGCCACCACCGGTAGCTCCGCCGCCTGCTCCCCCGGCTCCGCCTGCACCCGCGCCGCCCGCGCCACCGGCACCACCCGCGCCGCCCGCGCCACCGGCACCCGCGTTGCCGTTGCCGGCCTGCACGGTGTTCGTCACTCCTTCGCCGGCGCCGACGATCTTCGGACCGATCATACGCACGGCGACGGCCCCACAAAGGAGGACCGCAAACAGCACGAGCGCATACTCGATCATCGAGCTGCCTCGTGTGTCTCGAGCGAGGTCTCGAGCCATGCGCTTCATTTCGATGTCAATCATATAATGAGAGCGTCTCGCGTGCTCGTTTTTGATGGGAAGTCCTGAATTTCGTAGGGGTTTGGCCTTGTGGAGAATGACACCCACCACCCGTTTTCACCGCGGTTTCTCGCCGGTATCTGCGTCAGGGATCGTGGCGAGCCGCTGCGGACTTCACTCGATCATAATCGTCGGCCGCGCGCGTGATGTTGTCCCAGTCGCGCGACGCGCGCTCACTTTCGGCCAAGAGGTCTGCGGTGAAAATCGTGAGGCCCCAAATGCCGTTGTCGCGGAGTCGGAATGGATAGCGCGTGCCGCGTGCGGTGATGACGCTCGCGCGTTCGCCTTCGATGTCGATGCGCACTGCGCCGGAAAGATCCTTGCGAAGGCGAGCATCCCAGCCACGCCGTCGGGCGATCACCGCGAAGACGTCGGAGCCATCGGGCGCGTTCGCTTCGTCGCGATATTCGGCGA
>JAICXU010000535.1 GCA_025934595.1 Polyangiaceae bacterium
GCGGCGACGGCGGCGAACGTCTCGTACGTGCCCTGCAGGATGCCCTGGGTGCCGATGTAGATCCACGAGCCGGCGGTCATCTGCCCGTACATGGTCAGGCCGAGCTTCTCCAGGCGCCGGAACTCCTCCCAGTTCGCCCAGTCGCCGACCAGGTTGGAGTTCGCGAGCAGCACCCGCGGCGCCCACTCGTGCGTGGTGAAGACGCCGACCGGCCGGCCGGACTGGACGAGCATCGTCTCGTCGTTCTTGAGGGTCTGGAGGGTGCGGACCATCGCGTCGAAGGAGCGCCAGTCGCGTGCCGCCTTGCCGGTCCCGCCGTAGACCACCAACTCTTCGGGGTGCTCGGCGACCTCCGGGTCCAGGTTGTTCATGAGCATGCGCATGGCCGCCTCCTGCTGCCAGCCCTGCGCTGTGATCCCGCTGCCGCGAGGTGCCCGGATGACGCGTGCACCGCTCGTGGAACCCACCTCTGGTCCCCTTTCATTCAGATAGCCGATCGACCGTATGATCTCATTCATTCAGGCCGGGCAGGCACTTCGCAAGGGAGCAGGGGCGTACATGAGCGCGACAGTCGTCATCGGTGACGCGGATCTCACATTCGGCGACGTGGTCGCCGTGGCGCGGGACGGCGCGCGCGTCGAGCTCTCGGCGGCGGCGCTGACCGCGCTGGCCGACGGCCGCGCCGTGGTCGACCGGCTCGCCGCCGCCCCGACCCCGGCCTACGGCATCTCCACCGGCTTCGGCGCGCTGGCCACCCGGCACATCGACCCCGAGCTGCGCGCGCAGCTCCAGCGCTCGCTGATCCGGTCGCACGCCGCCGGGATGGGCCCGCTGGTGGAGCCCGAGGTGATCCGCGCGCTGACCCTGATGCGGCTGAAGACCCTGGCCACCGGGCACACCGGCGTGCGGCCGGTGGTCGCCGAGACGATGGCCGCGCTGCTGAACGCCGGCATCGTCCCGGCGGTGCGCGAGTACGGCTCGCCGTCTTTCGGCGCGGGCAGAGAAATCGCGCTCGCGCGGAGCTCGGCGATCGCGCGATCGATCGCTTTTTCCAGCGTCGCGTGGACGTCTTCGGTTCGCATGCTCACGCGATCAACGCCGCCGGCGGTCGGCCCCTTCCGAAGCTCGTCTTTACACGGGACGCGAGCACATCGCTAGGGCAGCTCGACGCCGAGCCGAAGCCCCACGTCGGCGAGGATCGGTGAGCCTCCGAGGACACGAGCGCCGTCGACGTCGAATCGCTGCCAGCGAAGAAGCCAGCTCGCCGAAGCATGCACTCCGACATACGCGCGCGACGAAAGAGACCACGCCCATGTCGCGCCCGCATCGAGCGCCGGATCGAAACGCAGCGTATGCACGCCACCGGACGCATACGCACCGTCGAGGAGCTCGACATGCCCGCTCGGTCCGAGCTCCGGCATCAAGAGGAAGCGGCCGATCGGCCATCGATATCGGGCATGGGCTGCGAACGTCGCATCGGTTTCGCGAGCATGGAACGCCGCAGAATCGACGGCGATTCCCGGCCCGAGCGACGTTTCGACGCCGAGTGAAATGCGGCCGAAGGAATAAAATCCACCGATCGTCGCGCGAGCCTCGGCGATCGCGGCGTCGGTCTGCGCGAAACGAGCGCCGCCCGTGATCTCGATGGCGATGGGATGCGAAGGCTCGGGCGCCGGGCTCGGAGGCGCCGCAGAAGATGGCGGAGGAGGCGTAATTTCGGTCACGGGAGTGGCGGCCGGGACCGAGCCGAATCGCTCGGCCGGCGGCGCGATGCTCGTGAGTCGGAGGAGCGTCTTCACGGAAAGGGCAATGGCAGCCGCCGTTGCATCGTCGAATGGAGGCGTCTTTCGGAGCGCGCGCGACGTGACGCGTTTTTCGTCCGCGTCGTACACCCAAAGCGCGGTTTCCCCGTTTGCGTCGGTCGAGATCCATACGACACCGTTCGCGTGCTCGACCGCGGCCGTCGACCCGGCTTCGTCTGCCGCATGCGGCATCGTCGCGCCTGGATCCGCGCGACCGCCGACGACGTCGACGTCCCATGGCTCGAGCCCGACCTCGACGGCATGTATCAACGCGGGATCGCCGAAGAGCACGATCTTGCGGTGATCCGCGATCGCATCGTTCGCCGTGGTGACATGAGCCGCGACGAGCGACACGAGCAAGATTCCGCGAAGTCGCATCACCGCTTTTGGCTGTGAAACCGACGCGTCGTCGTCAAGGTCGCTGCAAGAGCTCACGCGCGTCCGTGACGTTCGCGCCGCTCGGGTAACGTTCGAGATATCGCTCGAGAAGCGCGCGCGATACCGCCGTGTTTCCGCGATCGCTTTCGAGACGTGCTTCGGCAAACAGCGCATTCTCTGCCCACGCGCCAGTGCCGCGTGCCAACCGGTCGTAGATCGCAATTGCGCGCGCAGGGTCGCTCTTCTCGAACGATGCCGCGGATTCGAAGTCTTGCTGCGCGGACGAAGCGGTGGTTTTCGGTCGATCGATCGCCGAGGTGCTTGCGGGCAAGGGAGCGTCGGTCATCGTAGGTGCGGGCGTCGCCGCCGTCGTTGCGATTGTCGGTACTGGCTCGATGGCGGCCTCCGCAACCGGCGAAGACCAATGGTCGCCTGCGTGCAGCGTCGCGGACGATCCGGCGCCCGTCACTTCCACCGTTCCGCGCGCCACGTCCACGCTCGCGTGGGTCTTTCCCCGCGCGTCGTCGGAGTCGCGCGTTACCGTGAAATGCGTGCCGACGACGCGCACCGAATAATCTCCCGCGCGAACGACGAACGGATGCGCGTGATCTTGGGGAGCGACCTCGCACTCGACGCGACCGCGCTCGAGCACGACGACGATGCCGTTCGCGCCAGGATCGACCGTGAGCGCGGAGCTCGGCGCGACGTCGAGCGCGGAATCGCCGACGGCCAGATGCGACGCGCTCGTCGTCGTCACGATGCGCGTCGGATGATTCAACGTCGGCGTCGAATAGAACGATCGTGAAGCGAAGAGCGCGGCGACGCTCGCCGCGACTGCGAGCCCTGCCGCCCATCGAAGCGGAGATCGGGCGGGCGATCGCCTCGTTCCCGTTTCCTCGGCGCGTTCTTCGGCACGAGCTTCGTCGAGCTTCGCATCGAGCGACTCTTCGATCCGCGCCCATCGCTCTCCGCCGAGCGGTTCCACGTCGACTCGGATCGGTTTCATTCGGGTCGCTCCAGTATCGCGGCGAGCGCCGGGTAGGCGCGCGCGCGACGTTCGATCTCGCGACGGGCGCGGAAAATCCGCACCTTGGTCGCCACGTTCGAGGCGCTCGTCACTTTCGCGATCTCCGCGATGGGCCGACCTTCGACGACGTGGAGCACGAACGCGATTCGTTGTGCAGCAGGCAGCTCGTCGAGCATCCGATAAAGCTGGCGCGTGGCGTCTCGCGCCAAGCTGCGTTCCTCCGCCGACGACTCGTTCGCAGGCGGCTCGTGGACCAGCTCGAGGTGAGGTCCTTGCTTTTTTTTCTTGGAGAGGTGCGCGAATGCGACACGCACGACGCAGCGATCGATCCAAGTCGAAAGGCTCGCTTCGCCTCGATAACCGCGGAGCGAGCGAAACACCTCGAGAAACGAATCTTGGACCAAATCATCCATGTAGGTGTTCGACCCGAGCACACGGAACAGCGTGGCGTGCACGCGTCGCTTTTCGCGCGCGCAAAGCTCCATTTTCGCCGACATTTATACGGCAACGCAGCCGGCCGCC
>JAICXU010000900.1 GCA_025934595.1 Polyangiaceae bacterium
GGCCGCGTGCTCGTCGCCGAAAACGTCGGCGTGCGGCAAGTCGAGCTCGAGCCCGACGCGGGCGCGGTGGATGTCTCTTTCACGAGCTTCGACGACGGCGGTCTCACGTCGATCGTCGGCGTGATCGGCGTCGAGCCTTAGCGCGCCGCCTATTTTCGTTCGCCGAACTGATCGTACTCGCTGCCTGGCTTCAGGGGATGCGTGGCAGCGGAAGTCGGCGCGGGCGCCGTGGCCGGCGCGGTCGGATGTTTGCTCGTCGCGTGCGTCGTCTTCGGTGCGTGCACCGTGAGCGTGGGCGATGTCGGCAGCGCGGAGACGTCGATCGGCGGAATCGCTTGCGGCGGCGGCGGCAAATCCTTCACGGTCGCCGCCGTCGCCGATTCGGTGGCGGGTGACGATGGAGCCGACGCCACGACTTGCGAGGTCGTGCGCGATCGCGTCGCCGCCCAACCGATCACCACGAGCAGCGCGAGGACTCCGCCGAAGATGGCGATCGACGCGGGCGAAGATCGCTTCGGCAACGCGGCATGAAGCGCGGCGGGATCGAGCGTCGGATTCGGATCGCTCCTGCCCGGATCTTGTTTGCTCGTGTCGGTCGTGCTCGCGAGCACGAGGCGAGGCGCCGATCCCATCGCCGCGACCGACGAGGTCGTCACGGCGCCGAGCGCGGGCTCGAGCGCGGCGATGAACGCGTCGCAGCTCTCGAAACGCTCCTCCGCTTTTTTCGCGAGCGCGCGCTGCAGGGGCGCGTCGATGGGAGCGAGCTCTGGATTGTAGTCGGACAAGAGCGGAGGCAAGCGATGCAAATGTCCCGCGAGGATCGCCGACACGTTCTTGCTCTCGAAGACGGGGTGTCCGGTCAAGAGCTCGTACGCCATGCATGCGAGCGCGTATTGATCGGCGGCAGGTCCCGGCGGCTCCGCGCCGTCGTCGCCCGCGCGAATCTGCTCGGGCGCCATATAATAAGGTGTGCCGCCCACGAACGACGTGCGCCCGTCGGTCGGTCGCACGTTCGCCGCGAGCCCGAAATCCACGAGGACGGGCCGACCCGTCGAAAACTCGATGACGATGTTTCCGGGCTTCACGTCACGATGCACGAGCCCCTTCGCGTGGACCGCGCCGAGCCCGCTCGCGACCGCCCGCAAGATGATCGCGATCTGATCGAGCGGCAGCCGATGCTCGTGCTCGATGAGCATGTGATCGAGCGTCTGTCCGTCGATGAACTCCATCGCGAAGAAGTAGGTCCCGTCGTGCGGCCCGTACGCGTAGACCTGGACGACGTGTTGATGGCGGATCGTGGCGAGCGATTGGGCCTCGCGCCGAAACCGCGCGATCGTCATCGGATCCTGCGAAAGCTCACGCGCGATCAGCTTCAGTGCGAGAGGGCGGTCGAGGTTCAGATCGCGCGCGAGATACACGACCCCCATCGCGCCGCTGCCCAAGATCTTCTCGAGCGAGTAGCGACCGTCGACTACGGCGCCGAGCGAGCGACTCCCCGGCGATATTTGCGCTTCTGCCTGCTCCGACATCGACATGGAAAAGATACCGCGAGGCCGCCGGAGCGTCTATCCGCTCTCCCCGTCGGGGTCAGCCGCGAAGCGGGGCGAGCGCGCCGGCCCATTTTCCGAGCTCGTCGAGCATCGGCTTCACGGAATCGAGCTGCGGCTTTTGTGGGATAAACACGCCGTTTTCGACCTGCTTCACGTAGAACGGAATCGCGACCGCCTCGGGGATCGGCATCATCCGAAAGGTCGGGATCACGAGCTTCGACATTTGTACGCTGCGCATCCCACCGGAGATGCCGCCGTAGCTCACGAACCCGACGGGCTTGTACGCCCACTCGTGGAACAAATAGTGGAGCGCGTTGAGCAGCGTGGCGGGCATGCCGTAGTCGTATTCAGGAACGACGAAGACGAACGCGTCCGCCTCGCGCACCTTCGCGGACCAACGCTTCGTGTGCTCGTTCGTATATTTCTGGAGACGCGGATGCTCGGGCTCGTCGAGGAGGGGCAAGTCTTGCGCGGCGAGGTCGACCTTCTCGACGTCGAATGCGCCATGCGCTTTCGCGGCTTCGAAGAACCAATTGCCGACGGCGAGACCACCGCGACCGGGGCGCGTGCTCGTGATGACGACGTGGAGCTTGGGCATGGCAAAGGTTCCTCTCAC
>JAICXU010000763.1 GCA_025934595.1 Polyangiaceae bacterium
AAGATCGACGACGACATGGCGCTCGCCAAGCGCCTCAACGCGATGGGGACGCCGGCATTCTTCATCAACGGCGTGAGCGTCGTAGGTGCGCAGCCGCCGGAAAAGTTCGAAGAGGTCATCGACGTCGAGCTCCACAAAGCGTTCGCGAAGATCGAATCGGGCACGCCGCGTGACCAAGTCTACGTTGCGATGACGGCGGAGAATTTGAAGAACGCACCGGCGCAGCACGAGGACGACGCCGAGCCGGCGCCCGACACGGCGACGTACAAAGTGCCCGTCGGCAAGAGCCCGGTCAAAGGCAGCGCGAACGCGCTCGTCACCATCATCGAGTTCGCCGATTTTCAATGTCCGTATTGCGCGAAGGCCGATGCCACGATCGCCCAAGTGCTCTCGACGTACGGCAAAGACGTGCGTCTGGTCTGGAAAAACGAGCCGCTTCCGTTCCACAAAAATGCGGAGCCAGCTGCCGAGCTCGCGCTCGAAGCGCGCTCCGAAAAAGGCGACGCAGGATTTTGGGCGGCACACGACAAGCTGTTCGCTTCGCAACCGAACCTCGAAGAAGCCGATCTCGACAAAGTCGCCGCCACGCTGAAGCTCGACGCCGCGAAGACGAAGAGCGCGATCAAGACCCACAAATACAAGGCGCAAATCGACGCCGACGACTCGCTCGCCGACGACGTGCAAGCGAGCGGCACGCCGCATTTCTTCATCAACGGAAAGCGTCTCGTCGGTGCGCAACCGTTCGACGAGTTCAAGAAGGTCATCGATGCCGAGCTCGCGAGCGCGAAGGCGCTCGTCGCGAAAGGCACGCCGCAAGCCGGCCTCTACGAAGCGATCATCAAGGACGGCAAAGGAGCGCCGGCACCGGAGAAGAAGACGGTGTCCGTTCCCGCGACGTCGCCGGTGCGCGGCAAGGCGACGGCGACGGTGAGCGTCGTCGAGTTCGCCGATTTCCAGTGCCCGTTCTGCAAGCGCGCCGAAGACGACGCGATCACGCAGGTTCGCAAGGACTATCCGGAGAAGGTGAAAATCGTGTGGCGTGATCTTCCGCTTCCATTTCATCCGAACGCGGAGCCCGCCGCCGAAGCCGCGCGTGAGGCGTACGCGCAAAAAGGCGCGACCGGATTTTGGAAGATGCATGATCTCCTCTTCGCGAATCAGACGAAGCTCGATCGGTCCGATCTCGACGGTTACGCGAAACAGGTCGGTCTCGACATGACGAAGTTCGCCGCCGCGATCGATCAACACACGCACAAAGCCGAGATCGACGCCGACTCGAAAGCCGCGGAAGCGGCGGGGATCCAAGGCACACCGGCGTTTCTCGTGAACGGCTACTTTATTTCGGGCGCGCAGCCGTATACGAAGTTCAAGAAGCTGATCGACCGATCGCTGTCCGAAGCCGGCGCGCCACCGAAACCGTGAATTTTCGTTCCTCCGCTGCGTCGCTCGTCGTCTTCGTCGCAAGCACGCTTGCCACGAGGAGCGCGCTCGCGGTGGAGCATCAACATCACTTCGGTCTCGACGGCGGTTTGTCGATGCTCAAGATCGACGACAAGGCGACCTTCAGCGTCGGCGGCGGCCTCGGCCTTCATTACGCGTACGGGCTCACCGATCAATTCAATCTGATGATCGAAGGCTCGAGCTCCATCGTCGCGCTCGGCGAGGACATCGGAGCCGGCGCTTCGAACCATCATCCTTCCGCCGTCGATTCGCTCGGCGCGGGCGTCGGTTACGTGCTCGACATCACGCGGCTCGTTCCATATGGCGGAATTCTCGCGAGCGGGTATGCGCTGCGCGGCGGATCGCTCGATCACCCTATTTTCGTAGGGGGCGGCGCGCTGGCGCTCGGCGTCGATTACATGTTTACACGAAACTTCGCGTTCGGCGTCGCGTACCGACAACACTTCTTGCTCACGCAAATGTCGACGTATCCGAGCTACTCGAACATTTTCCTGCGCGTCGAATACGTGTGGGGTTGGTGACCGTTCGCGCTTCGCTCGCGCGCGTCAATCTCGCGGAAGCACCATCGCGAAACATGCGCCTGCGCCCGTCGTTCGTTCGAACGTGAGCGTCCCGCCTTGACCTTCGACGAGCCTTCGCGCCGTGACGAGCCCGAGGCCGAGCCCCGATGCTTTCGTCGTGACGAGCGGCTCGAAGAGGCGCCCTTCGACCTCCGGTGAAATGCCCGGGCCTTCGTCGCGTACACGCACGGTGACGGTGGTCTCGTCGCTCGCGACCTCGATGCGCAGCTTTCCTTTTCCCTGCATCGCCTCGCACGAGTTGCGAATGACGTTGACGAGGGCGGCTTGGCACTGCGTCACGTCCACGAAGGCGGTGAGCGCCCCATCGGTGTCGGCGATCGTGAGGTCGATTTCCTTCGGCAAATCTGCGGTCTTGATCGCTCCTTCGACGATGAGGGAGATCGACGTGGACCGTCGTTCGGGCTCGCGCACGCGCGCGTAGTCGAGCAGATCACTCACGATGCGGTTCGCGCGTCGGACTTCTTCGTGGACGATCGCGACGGCATCGAGCACGTCTCTCGGCGCGTCCTTTCCGAAATGGCGCGCGAGCA